>JAKASM010000004.1 GCA_021819045.1 Microcaldota archaeon
TCCTGAATCCCGATATAAAAAAATAATCATTGGCAATACTCCTATGGTCGAGACAAATGAGAAAGGACTTATGCTAAAGCTCGAGCTGTATAATCCAACAAGATCATTCAAAGATAGGGGCTCAGTTATAGAAGCGGCAAAAGCAAAAGAATACGGATACAAAACATTATCTGTAGCATCGACAGGCAATATGGCATATTCTTTGGCTTACTACTCAAAAATCTACAAAATAAAAGCCCACGTATTCATAAGCAAATCCGCAAGCAAGGACAAAGTACGCAATATAATAAAAACGCACGATGCGGTATTGCACGAAGTCGATGGAGATTTCTCAAAAGCGCAATCAGAAGCGATCGCTTACGCGAGAGCTACTAAATCATTCCTAGCAGGTGACTATTGCTATAGAAAAGAGGGTCAGAAGACACTTGGATATGAAATTATAATGCAGTGCAAAAATGCCAGCCAAATTATAGTGCCTGTAGGAAATGCAACCCTCATAAGCGGAATATACAAAGCATTATACGAGATGAAGTCTACCGGAAATATAAATAAGCTGCCAAGGTTAATAGCAGTGCAGGCAAGAACGTGTGCGCCGCTGGTTAGGGCCTTCAATACAGGGAAGAAAATAGCCTACGAGAAGCCAAGGACAGCAGCTGATGCAATAGCTGTAGGCATGCCTACATACGGCGAACAAGCTATTCTTGCGCTCAAGAGCACAAAAGGCACGGCTTTGGCAGTTACAGAAAAAGAAATGCACAATATGCAAAAACAATTATACGACACCTATGGAATCCTAGCGGAACTTGCAAGCGCATCTGTAATTGCAGCTTACTACAAGCTCAATCTTGGTAAAAAAGGCAAAACAATTGCAATAATAACTGGAGGAAACGTGTGATACAACTATGATGGAAGGCAAAGATGGGATACCAGCATGGATAATATGCGAAGACCTACTTGTAAAGGTAAAGACAGAGTTGGCCAATGAGGCAATAATAACTTTGCAAAAAGAGGTAAAAAATGGCAGAATGAAGGTTAATGGAAAAATTATCTCTCCAAATGAAATCAGCAGCGATGCAGAACGAGACCTTTTTGTAGCGAATCAGATTGCACATGAAAGCGATGAGATGCTTAATACATATTCCAACTACATTAATGCAAAGGAAGCAAACATTGAGAAAATCACTCCAGAAGATGTTGAAAAAATAGAGAATACAAAAAAACTAATGATGGCAATACACGAAATAACTATACTCATGAAGTACAGAAAGTCGGCAGAAGAATGGATCCTAGAGATAGAAGGAATACCCACTATAGACGACCCTGTCAAATTACTCGCATCCACAATACATGGAAGCGAAGACATCCGGTTTGAAATACTCAGCTTCATGCTTAAGAGAAAAAGCATAGTGGAAGAAAAAATATTTTCCGATGAAGAGCGAAAAATGATGCTAGATTCTCTCAAAATAGTTGATCCAAGCTACACCGACTGACTATTTATTATTTCAACCAAGAAATCCGAGAACTCTTTAGTTCCGAGCGGCTCAGTTCCAGTAAGGCGCGCGATATCATTAGTAACCTTCTTCTGCATTATTGCACTTTCTACTGCCCCCGCAATTAGCTTTGCCGCTTCTGCCCACCCTATATGGATGAGCATAAGTTCGCCTGCCTTCAGCAAACCCATTGGATTGGCGATGTTCTTTCCCGCATATTTCGGCGCCGTGCCATGAACTGCCTCAAACACACCACCAAAATCTCCAAGATTTGCGCCTCCAAGCACACCAATATTGCCGATAAGCGCTCCAGCGGCGTCTGATATGTAGTCTCCATCAAGATTTGGAGCAAGTATTATGTCATAACTTTCTGGCCTTGTTATTATCTGCTGGAACAGGTTGTCGGCTATCCTGTCATTTATCATTATCTTACCTTGCGGGACTGAACCTCCCATCATGCCTACCTCATCCTCAGTAACGAAAATCCCAGCGAATTCTTTCTTAGCTACGTCGTAGCACCACTCACGGAATGCTCCTTCAGTGTACTTCATTATATTTCCTTTATGCATTATGGTGACAGATACGCGCTTGTTTGCAATCGCATACTTGAATGCCATTCTTGCTATGCGCTCAGTTTTGCTTTTACTCATAGTTTTTATTCCTACTCCGGCATCAGAGTCTATGCTCACACCCAGGTTGTTCTTAAGCAGTTCTCTTAAGGTATTTGCCTCTTTGCTGTTGTACTGCCACTCTATTCCAGTGTAAAGGTCATCGGTATTCTCTCTGAATACCACCATATCTATCTTCTCCGGGCTTCTAAGAGGGCTGTCCAATCCTTTGATATATTTGACGGGCCTTATGTTCGCATAGAGGTCTAGGAGGATGCGCATTCGCACATTCAATGATCTAAAACCCTTACCTACCGGTGTTGTTAGAGGCCCTTTTAGTAAAAACCTATATTCCTTAAGGGCATTTATGGTACTTTCTGGGAATCTATCACCAAACTCTTTCTCAGCCTGGTCCCCGGCTTGGACCTTCATCCACGCTATCCTCCTTCTGCCAGAATAAGCTTTAGATACCGCTGCATCTATCACTCTTGCAGCGGCGGGAGTTATCTCCGGGCCTATGCCATCTCCATCCATCATAAGAATTATTGGGTTGTCAGGTACGACAAGCCTCTCCCCATCGAGCGTTATCCTGCTCCCTTCTACCATGAGATACTTTCATCAATAAAGGGTTAAATATGTTTACAAAGGAATCCGGCCCTGCCAATCAAGTATTTATCAAAGTGATAGGTAAGTGCCACTCATTTCTAAGCGTGACTATGTCAAATGCAGCGGCACTACGGGCAGTTACTTAATGAATATAAGCCTTGGCTTGTATAAAATAACGTGAATCGATGGCAGATAAGGATGGAAAAGGAAACAAGGATGGCATCAATGTGAAGAAGGCAGAGAACTTCTCCGAATGGTATACTCAAGTAATAAGCAAGTCAGAATTCGTTGACTATACTGCGGTATCCGGAGCCCTGGCTTTTAGACCTGACGGTTACTTCGCATGGGAGACCATACAAAGGGCAATAGATGATATGTTCAAAGCGGAAGGAATAGTAAATGTATACTTCCCGCTTTTCATACCAGAAAAACTGCTCAATAAAGAGAAGGAACATGTTGAAGGGTTCAATCCAGAGGTTGCATGGGTTACGCATACAGGCAGTTCAAAGCTAGACGAACGCCTTGCTGTAAGGCCCACATCAGAGACCATAATGTACGATAGCTATTCAAAGTGGGTTAGGTCTTGGAGGGATCTCCCATTAAGATACAATCAATGGAATAGCGTAGTGCGCTGGGAATTCAAGCACCCCACCCCGCTGCTTAGGAGCAGGGAATTCCTATGGAACGAAGGTCATACCGCTTTTGCAACAAGAGAGGAAGCAGAGGCAGAACGAGATATCATACTCGGAATTTACTTCAAGGTATTGAAAGAATATATGGCACTCCCAGGAATAATAGGAAAGAAAAGTGAGTCAGAAAAATTTGCAGGAGCAGAAGCAACCTACAGCATAGAGCACATGCTTCCGGATGGCGCCTCTGTACAAGGTCCGGACTTCCATAATGATGGTCAAAACTTTGCAAAAGCCTTTGGTATAAAGTTCCTAGACAAAGACGGCAATACGAAATACGTATTCCAAAACACGTTCGGTTTCTCTACAAGAGAGCTTGGGGTAATGGTGGCTGTGCATGGAGATGATAAAGGTTTGGTCATGCCTCCAAAACTAGCCCGGATACAGGTAGTCATAATCCCAATATACAACAACGAGACCAAAGACACAGTACTTAATTCTGCACGCGGACTCTCAAAGAAAATAGCCCATACCGCAAGAACATTTGTGGACTATAACGATGCGTATTCGCCAGGCTGGAAGTTTCATGAGTGGGAGATGAAAGGGGTGCCTCTAAGGATAGAGATAGGTGAACGCGATATAAAGGCAGACAAGGTCATCGTTTATAGGAGGGACACATATAAGAAGCAGGAAGTAAAGATGCAGGATCTGCCAAAAGAGATAGAAGCGCTGCTAGCTGAAGTACAAGAAAGCCTCTACAATAAGGCGCTGAAGATGCTTGAGGCAAGCATTCATGAGGTTGATACATATTCTGAACTGAAGAAGATTATCTTCGGAGTGGGTGGATTTGTGCAGGCTCCATGGTGTGGGTCTGCAAAATGTGAAGCAAAGATAAAAACCGATACAAAGGCAAAGATAACTAACATGCCATTGGATGCACAAGGAAAAGCGAAAGGCAAGAAATGCGTAGTTTGCAGCGAAGATGCAAAGCACATAGCCAACGTTGCGAAATCCTATTAAATCTGGATTTCTAGTAAATACTGCAGCCCCTTCGTCTAGTGGCCAAGGACCGCGGGCTTTGGACCCGTGTACATCGGTTCGAATCCGATAGGGGCTAATGATAAAACACCAATATCTAGATACTTCCTGATAAACAGAAAATAAGACAAGATCAGGTTATTTAACGAAACTGATAAATTTATGAGAGAATAGAAGGTATTTGTGATGATACGAGGTATTTCTGAACTGTGATGAAAAGAGAGTCTCTGAAAAGAGGATTGAATGATACAGTGGTACTATCTAACGCTCATATCATCATCTTTAGTAGGAATTGCTTCGATCCTTGAGAAAAAGGTCTTGAAGAGAGCGCATGCGCTCTCTTACAGTTCAATAACTACAATACTGATAGCCCTCCTGTCATTCTCATTTGTCCCTTTTCTGAACCTTAATATAAAGCCGATATACTGGGTAGTGCTCTACGCTATGGGATTTACGTCAGCAATGAGCTACTGGCTAACTGCAAGGGCATATAAACATGCAAATATATCCGTCTCCACCCCTATCCTGAGCACTACACCACAAATGCTAACTGTGATACTAGGATATCTGCTTCTTGGAGAAGTGCTCAGTTATATACAGTACGCTGGAATAGTGATATTGCTTTCTGCCACCTTTCTGCTAGTAAGCCACACTATCAAACCTACAACTAAAAAATACGCCAAAAAGTATCCAGCAACACTTGTAGCAATAGTGTTCCTTATGGCAATAGGTTCGATAATGCTAAAGTTTGTACTTTCAGGAGTTACCATATACACTGCATTGTTCTTATTAGAGATATTTGTAGCATTCAACTTATTCGTAATACTGCGACATAAGCACGGCAATAAAAACGAGATAAAAAGGAATCTAAATAAGTTTTGGAAACCGATGTTAACGATAGCAATTCTCGCAGTATTATACAGAATTACATACTACGCAGCTACTGCTGAAGCTCCAATCAGCCTGGTCTTCCCATTAAGAAATGTAGTAAACATAATAATGGTTGTAGGATTTGGCGGATTTATATTTCACGAGAAGGACATAAAAAAGAAGATTGTGCTTTCAGCGGTTATGATCGTAGCTGCATTTATGATTATCATATGAAATTGCCATACAAGATTCTAATTATGGCTTTTAGTGTATGATTCAATAGCACCTGCAAGGGCTTTGGCGGAAAGAACTGCACAGCTCATCCTTGCAGGCCCCGGGTCCAGACCAAGAATCTCCTTTATCTTCTCATAGTCTATCTTTTTTGCTTTGCTTATATCAAGCCCTCTCGCAAAATCTGTAAGCATACTCGCAGCAGCCTGGCTTATCGCACACCCCTGCCCTTCAAATGATATCTGCTCAATTCTATCATTCTCTATTTCTATATAAACCGTTATATCATCTCCGCATACAGGATTTTCATCATGGAATTTAGCGTTATATTTATCGAGTCTGCCTTTATTGTGGGGGTGTTCATAATGTGAAATTATCTCTTCGGCATAAATATCCAAAGGCATTCATGTCACCTTGAAAACTTTCTTTGCCGCATATATCGCGTTTATAGCAGAGTCAACATCTGACCTTTCATTGTAAAGATAAAAACTCATCCTAGAAAGCGCCCCAATCCTAAATATTCCTCTTACCAGAGGCATAGCGCAATGGTGCCCCGCACGTATGGCTATGCCAAAACTATCAAAAACCGCAGAAACATCATGCGGGTGTATTTTATCAGTTGAAAAGGATATCACCCCTCCCCTTTTTTCTATGCTCTCAACAGGATACCCGAATACACTCAATCCTTTCACCTCAGAAAGCCGTTCAATTGCGTACCTAGTAAGGTCTATTTCATGTTCTCTTATCCTCTCCATCCCGATTCCCTCTAAATAATCTATTGCTGCCCCCAGCCCTATTCCACCTTCTATGTTGGATGTACCTGCCTCAAACTTCCAAGGCAACTCATTCGGCATGTAAGAGTCAAAATCCACGCTTTTTATCATGTCTCCTCCTCCAAAGAGCGGCTCCATTGATTCAAGGAGCTCAGTTTTGCCGTATAATGCCCCTATCCCGGTTGGCGCAAGCATCTTGTGTCCAGAAAGAGCAAGAAAATCGCATCCTATCTCGCTTACGTTAACAGGCATATGCGGCACTGACTGAGCACCATCGATAAGTACAACAGCGCCAGCCTTCTTTGCTAATTTTGTTATTCTTTTAACATCATTTATACTTCCAAGTACATTCGAAACATGTGTTAATGCAATTATCTTCGGGGATTTTGCGAGCTGATCTTCGAGACTCCTTTCTGACAATCCGGCCATATCATCGTCAAGTTTTACATAATCAAGGATCGCACCTTTCTTTTTTGCAAGTATCTGCCAAGGGACTATATTGCTGTGGTGCTCCATCTCAGATATCAGTATGTGGTCCCCTTTTTTAATATTAGATGCCCCCCAGGTCAATGCTACCAGATTTATTGCTTCTGTAGCGTTTCTTACATATACTATCTCCTGAAACTTTTTTGCTCCTATGAAACTTGCCAGTTTCTTCTTCGAATCGATGTACTTTTCAGTAGCCATTTCAGAGATTTTATATATACCTCTATGTATGTTTGCATTATAATTCTCATAATATTCAATAATTGCATCTATGACCGACTTAGGCTTTTGAGATGTTGCAGCACTATCAAGATAAATGAGAGGTTTTCCATTCATCTTCTTTTTTAAAATTGGAAAGTCTTTTTTTATTTTTGCCACATTAAGTTTTGCGCCCATATTAGCTTCCTTTCATAAATGATTCATATCCTTCTCTTTCTAATTTGTCTATAAGTTCTTTTCCTCCTTCCGCAACAATTCGCCCATTTGCCATTACATGCACAAACTGGGGATTCATATATGATAATATCCTGCTATAGTGGGTTATTATTATCAACCCCATATTATACTTTTTACCGAATTCATTTATATTCTCTGCCACCACCTTTACAGCATCTATGTCAAGACCGGAGTCGGGCTCATCAAGTATCGCAATTTTAGGCTTAAGAACGCCCATCTGCAGCACTTCGGCTTTCTTCTTCTCTCCTCCAGAAAAGCCCTGATTTAAAGATCTGCCTATGAGATTATCAACCATCTTAAGATTTACGGCACTTTCTCGTATATCAGACATGAGCTCCTTTGTGTTAACTGTCTCTGCAAGCGCCTCTTTGGCACTGTGCAAGAAATTTATAAATCCAACTCCTTCTACCTCTACAGGGTTTTGGAATCCAAGGAAAAGACCGAGCTTTGCCCTTTTGTCAGGTGTTAAACCAAGTATGCTTTTGCCGTCTACGACTATATCTCCTCGGCTTGGTTTTAGTTTTGGATATCCCATTATGGTCTTTGCAAGCGTTGTCTTTCCAGATCCATTGTGCCCCATTATAACATGGACCTCTCCTTGCTTCACTCTAAGGTTTATCCCATTTACAACTTCTTTACCATCTATATTGACATGCAAATCTTTTATTTCCAACATCATTAATTCACCTATTTTACCATTATGGAGCAGCTGAATCTATGATAATTCTGGCATGCTTTGCACATGGCGCGCTGCGCCGCCGTGCTCCTGCTGTTTACAATATTAACTACAAATTCTTCAACAATTGAATCTTGTATCTTAGTGATGTTATCTTTTACTTCCTTAGAATAGGCTCTATTAATGTATTTGCTTATAGAGGCCTGAGTTAATTCTAGCAGTCCCGCGGCCTCCTGCTGGCTCATCTTCTGTCTAGTCACTAGCATAGAAGCCGCCTTGGCCTTGAAGGCCGGCATAAACCTGTTCAATGCAATTTCGTAGTCTGTGAGCATACAATTACCTGTATTTATAGTGCCCTCTAAATATATCTTCTTCATTATCCCTTCCGATCCAGATATTTCCTGCAGAAAGCTTAACAGGCATCCCGAACACACCCTTTTCCATCTTATCGGCAATTAGGTTTGCCCCGGCAAGTTTTGCTGTGGCGTTTTTGAATTTGCCCATGCTGCTTGATAGAAAACCTTCCACTATTAGCTTCTTTGCGGGTTTTTCTGCCAAGCCCTTCGACATAAGATAGAATATAACCTCCTCATCTATTGGGCCCGTAGCAGAAGAATGGGTAGCCTTTACCTCATTCTCATCTATCGACATTGCAGGTATCGATTCCAAATGGGCGCTCTTGTCCAAAAGCATGCCCGATTCATGTACAAACGAACGGGCACCTATTGATCCAAAAGGTATTTTAGCAAACCCTTTCATTATGCAAAGTGCCTCATCCATAAGCACAGCTCTGGAGTGTAGTTCCGCTGTTGTAGATGAAGCCGAATTCTCAATGTAGCTGTTTATATCGAATTTCTGCCTAGAAGAACCGAATATTAGCTCGTTTGCATGAATAGAAGCTTCATATCCGGAAGCCTCAAAGTCGTTCTTTGCACGGCAGTGTGAGCCACCATTGTAAAGATAGTTAAGTCTTATGTTAGCATTATTCGATGCCTTGTACTTGGACAATCCAACAACTACTGTGTTATTGTTTTCATTATGCACGGCATCTACTGACACATTTGAATACGCACCTGCTACGCACTCATGCATGACCGCATTCGCAGAATTTTCCTGCGCAACAGAGGAGTACCACTCAAAAAGTTCAAGTTCGGATCTATCCTCCGCGTTCACAATAACCTGCGTAGCAAGCGGCTGAGCAGAATTCACAAATAAAAGGTTGATTTTGGCCTTTTCGCCTTTTGCTACATTTATAAATACAATCTCCCGAGTGAATGCATGCACAAGTGCAGCAAGTTTATCCTCAGAGCTTTTGTAAAGCTTGCTATTAAGCGTATCCATTTTTATCTCTGATACCTGCACTATATTGATATTTTTTGATGAGGGGCTAATGCTATGCCCTCCTCCCCAAATTACCGCATCGAATTTTACAGCATTATCTACAAAAAAAGATTTCGATAGTTCTTTAATTTCATCCTCATTATCAGGTACGCTGCTCTCGTTATGAAAAATATCGAGAAGATGATCAGGGCTTAGGCTGACATATTTCCTCTTATAGAGCTCATTCCTCTCTTCCGGAAGCTCTTTATACTTTTGAATAGCATCCTCAGCAAATAATCCATAGGAGTTCAAATAACCACTTATGCAACAGATCCTGTAGTATCGAGTTTTATCAGCCTTCTCAACTCAACCGAGTACTCTAGCGGAAGCGCTTTAGTCAATGGATCTATGAAACCAAGTACGATTGTAGTAAGTGCCTCCTCTTCCGTCAAACCTCTCGACATCAGATAAAATAGCTGCTCTTCGCCGATCTTCCCTACTGCGGCTTCGTGTGTTATAGTTGCATCCTCCCTC
Source organism: Microcaldota archaeon (assembly GCA_021819045.1). The sequence goes on from JAKASM010000004.1 coordinate 9,718, forward strand.
TGTATTTCCATGTAAGGATAAGTATTGGTTTTTGACTCCTTGTTAAGCAATAATGCATCGCACCTTACGGTAGATTTTACATTATTGGCATTTTTTGCAACATAAAGCTGTCCTCTGTAAGAAGAAACCCCATTTTTCTTCGAAACGCTCTTTGATATTATTTTAGATGTTGTATCCGGTGCAAGGTGCAGCATCTTTCCCCCTGAGTCCTGGACTTGGTTCTCCCCTGCAACAGCAACAGACAGTATTTCACCTCGCGCACCCCTTCCTTTAAGATATACGCTCGGATATTTCATATTGACTTTACTGCCGATATTAGCGTCTACCCACTCCATGTGCGCATTCTCATAGGCGAACGCGCGTTGAGTAACAAGGTTGTATACATTTCTAGACCAGTTCTGTATCGTAACGTACCTAACGTGCGCATCTTTATGCACAATAATCTCTACGACTGCAGAGTGCAATGAAGAGCTCATGTAGATCGGAGCAGTGCAATTATGCACTGCAAATCCCTTTACAAGGTACGATTCGTCTTTTTCTACACCAAAATTATATACCAGACCGTTAAAGGAATGCCTTTTAATCTGTTTTATCGGGACAAAGTATTGGTTGCCCCTCCTTCTTACCTCCCCAATCTCTTTACCTTCGATGTACTCCACTATGTACTGATTTCCTCTTACCATATTTCTTCCTAGAATAACATCGGCCCCCCCTTTCCTTATGTTAAGGTTTGCAAAGATGTAATTCCTAGCTAATATCTCCTGTATCTGATAAGCCAAGAGTTTGCTTGCTGTAGACGTACGCATCAGTCTTTTTCCGGAGCGCAGATAAACGCTACCGTCCCCTAGCCAATAAGAATCAATCAGTATCTTTTGTTTTTCCGGTGGAAGTTCCATTATCTTCTTGGAAAGCACTTTTGATGACGCGCCTTTCCCACAGTTGCTTTCGCATAATTCTATAAGCTCCTTTGCATACGAACTTACTATGTAAGAGCCGCCTCTTGATCTGCAAATGCTACTTTTCCAACCTTTTTTGTGTATTAGTGAGTTCAATTCTGCAGCCAAGCGTGCCTCTTTCCTGTTCTTTCCAAAACTGAATACCACACTTTTGATGCCTCTAAGTGCTTTGTTCTGGGTTATGGAACCTTCAGCCAGATAGAGACCCAATATCCTCAAAAGGGCATCATCAAACGTTTGGTCGTCTACGTGATATGTGGGTGTTACATAAACGATAAAGTCGCCTTCCTCTAGGTTATCGGCTTTGATAAATTCCGGTTCTGTTTTTAGCAATAAGGGTGTCGAAACTTCTGGTTTCCAGTTTTTCCTTGGTTGCCTTTTTATAAGCACCTTACTCCTCTTTATACAGAGAACTGGATGTTCTCCGGTTAACTTGAATGCATTGCCTTTTGAAAGCGGCACTACTTCTAACATTGTGCCTTTATGCGGGTGCACAAAAGTCTGTTTTACCATATGCATTTCGCCAACGTGTGTCGGTACTTCATCTCCAGTTTTTATTTCATCAATTCTTTCGAAGGTATCCCCTCTGCTTACAAGTTCATCAGCAGGCAGGCATCCCTCTATGTACGTCACATCCGCCCCAGCGTCTGCTATTATCAATGTTCGCTCGAACTGCCCCGCCTTCTCGGCGTTAATTCTGAAATACGCTTGAAGAGGCATTGCAACCTTGACACCCTTCGGCACATAAATGAAGCTGCCACCAGAGAAGACGGCGGTGTTAAGCGCCGCGAACTTGTTGTCTGTGGGTGGTATAACAGTTCCAAAGTACTTCTTCACAAGCTCTGGATACTTCTTTATTGCAGAGTCCGTATCTGTGAAGATGACACCCTGCTTTTGGAGTTCTTCTCTCACATGGCCATATACAACTTCCGAGTCATACTGTATCTCGGCGCCTGAGAAGAATTTCCTCTCGGCTTCTGGTATTCCTAGCTTGTCAAACGTCCTCTTTATGTCCTCCGGGACCTTCTCCCATGCATCCTGCTTCTTGTCCGTTGGTTTCAGGTAGTAGTAAACATCGTCGAAATCTATACCGCTGAGGTCTGCACCCCATGTCGGCAGCGGTTTATTCTTGAATACCTTATACCCCGTAAGCCTCTTTTCGAGCATCCACTCAGGCTCGCCCTTGATCCGGGATATCTCCTTCACTATCTCTTCATTAAGTCCCTTTTTAGTCTTATAAACATACTCTCTCTTATCGTTAAATCCATATCTTTCCTTATACTCCTCATCAGCATACCCTAAAAGCTCACGCTCATTATCTGCCACAATGCTCACCAATTATAACTCTGTTATAATTATAGTACCACAGGCGGTATTTAAAATCTATCTATTGAACCAGGTAAAGGCTTTACAAATTTTGCACAATTAAAAACGCGCATATAAAACAAAGGAAAATAATATAATAAATGTAGAAGGATTACATGAAGATAAACTCAAGCAATAATAATGTTATTGCCTGATATTACTACAAAAGCTGATTTTTTATGCGCAATAAATTCTCAAATGAGTCAACCTACAAAAAGTTTTGCGAATCTGGACGCGAGGCAGAATTTGACAAGCTGTTCGAAGATGCAGCAAAATCCGTAGTGTCGCAATTTGGGAAGAAATATCCCATGTACATAAATGGAAGGGAGGAATTCTCTGCAGAAAACATAATTGAAAAAACGCCCATAGACAATACTACAATAATAGGCTACTTCCAGAAAGGAACAAAAGAGAGTGCAAAAGCAGCAATCGAAGCGGCGTATAATGCTTTTCAGACCTGGAGCAAGGTATCTTACATAGAAAAAGTTGCTATATTCAGAAAAGTTGCGCAGATATTTTCTAAAAATAAATTTGAATTAGCTGCAGTGCTAAGTTATGAAAATGGCAAATCTAGGTACGAATCTATAGGGGAAGTAGACGAAGCAATAGACTTCATGAATTATTACTCTAACGAGGTAGAAATCAATAAGGGATACATAAGAAAGACAAAAATGGAAGCCAGTACGGCGAAAGTTGAAGCAGGATTCCAAGGTGCACCGTCAACCAAGGAAGAGAGGGTTGTCATAAGGATGATGCCATACGGTGTATTCGGAGTGATAGCACCGTTCAACTTTCCCCTATCTATAGGCACCGGCATGAGCGTAGGCGCAATGATAACTGGCAACACTGTTGTGTTCAAGCCATCTTCTTCAGACAGCATGACAATGCTTACAGGAATAAAAATGTACCAATATTTTAAGGAGGCAGGAGTTCCAGATGGTGTGTTTAACTACGTTTCAGGCCCAGGGTCTGCGGTTGGAGAGGAGCTTGTTACTAACCCACATGTATCAGGGATAGCCTTTACTGGCTCTAGAGAGGTGGGAGCAAGCATGATTGCTAAAGCATATTCCCTTGGGCTCCAGAAGACATTTATAGTCGAGATGGGCGGTAAAAATCCAACAATAGTTTCAAAGAACGCAGACCTTGACAAAGCAGCCTCAGCGATTGTAAGTGCAGCGTTTGGTTTTGATGGGCAGAAATGCAGTGCCACATCCAGAGTATACGTCCACGAATCAGTCAAGGAGCAGTTTATAAGCAAACTAATAGAAAAAGCCCGCGGACTCAAAGTAGGAGATCCTATCAAGAAAGAGAATTACATTGGACCTTTAATAAGCAAGAATGCTTATAACACATACATGGAAGCAATAGGCAAGGCCAAGATAGAAGGCAGAATTTTGTATGGTGGCAATAAGGTTGACATCAATAGCAATGCATACTACGTGGAGCCAACCATAATAGAAGTAAAGCATTCAAGCGATCTTGTGCAAAGAGAACTTTTCGTACCAGTACTGACTGTTGAAAGCTACAAAGAGTTCGATGATGCCATAAAAATGGCGAATGATATTAAATACGGTCTAACCGCGGCACTATACAGCAAAAAGAAGAAAGAGATACAGGACTTTATCGATGGAATAGAAGCAGGCACAGTATATATAAACAGGCAAACCAGCTCCACTACAGGGGCAATAGTAGGTCTGCATACATTCGTAGGGTGGAAAGCAAGCAGCATAAACGGCAAGGGGTCAGGCAGCAAGTTCTACCTCCAGCAGTTTATGAGGGAGCAAAGCGTGTCCCTAACCAGATGATTAAATGTGCATCCTCAGGCTCCTCTCAAAAGGGGTCAATTTTGAAAAAAGGCGGATAGTCGTAGGAAATAGAAGGATGGAAGCATTTATCGCAGATACTCCCAGGAAGATGACGGTAGGTTTGATGTTCAGGCCCTTCATAAAG
>JAKASM010000005.1 GCA_021819045.1 Microcaldota archaeon
TCATTTGCCACATTCAAGGGCGGGATGTCTTGAGCCTAAGAGTTTTAAATCCAGATACCCAATACTTGTTGCGCCGCAATAGCTCAGTGGGAGAGCGTCCGGCTGAAGACCGGAATGTCGCAGGTTCAAATCCTGCTTGCGGCACTTTCTATCTTTATTAAGGGGGGTTAATTGTTGTCTCCTAGGGTGTTTAATTCCATTAAATTCCCTGAAGATAGCAGTCGAAAAGACTCAGGAAATTGAGATAAGCAGAATTATTGGACAAGGCACTATACCAAAAACATATAAATATCTAGATATACTAAGCAGATCTGAAGATGGGTGATTTCGTAGTTAAAAGCAAAGGGACGCCGACAGGAGAATCCAATTTCAAAAGAGTAATTGAAGATTTTGAATGCGGACTTTGCGGAATGGTTGTTAAGGGAGGAGGATATACTAATCATTGCCCTGAATGCCTTTGGAGTAAGCATATGGATGTGAACCCGGGAGATAGGGCAGAAGACTGCAGCGGGCTAATGAAACCCAAATCTGCACTGTACACAAGGGATGGAAATTTCACTATAGTGCACGAATGCTTAAAGTGCGGTGCAACAAAAAAGGTAAAGGCATCGCCGAGCGACAATAGGGATCTGTTAGAATCATTGCAGAAGAGCGGACCGCTAGTGATAGAATAGAAGTATGACTAATTTACTCCTGCATGCGGCCTTATGCGAGAGCAATTGCTTAGCTGCATATACGCAAATGCCATTGCTTCTTCTAAATCTTTTCTGATGGGTGAATATTGAATCCGGCTCAGCCAAGAACAATCTTTTCGGCTGCTTTCAAATTCCTTTTTTTCTTCTCCTGGTGCCTTTTAATGAGGCTGTTAGTGAAATCAATTACGGTCTCTTTCAATTCCCCCGATGTCATTTCACCATTCTTGAACTTGGAATGTATCTCGTTGACCAGCTTATCGTCGGGATGATGGTATTTTAGTATCTGAAATGCTCTATCTATCTCTGGCACCCCTCCGTGTCTCCTGTGCTCTGCCAAAGTATCTCCCCCTCCTGAATAGGCGTTCATTATTTTCCTTTTTACCTGTTCGGGGCTGTCTGTGAACAGTATCGTACTTGACGGCTCTGATGAACTCATCTTATTGCCGAGCTGCAATCCAGGTTGGAAGGAGAAATAGATAAATGAGGGGATCACAAGGTTGTATGGAAGCTTTGCAGCAATGTCGCGAACCGCTCTGGCGTGGGGGTCCTGGTCGACGCCGATTCCAGTCAACGATGGCATTGGGCCGTTGAATTCTTTGAGCTGCTGGTGCAGTATATCAGAATATTGCAGCATATTGGCTGAATGCTTACCTGGGCTGTAGTCGTTGCCGTATATCGCATATAGCGTGCTGAACGTGAACTTCTTTGCAAGCTCGAAAGCAAACTCGTAATATCTTGGTTCTTTCCTGCTCTGCACATATATATCACGTTCATCTATGCCAAGAGCCAATGCGTCTGCCACATTATCGATTGCGATTTCTTTCGCCTTTTCGAGGCTTGGCACCTTTTCATCGGACCGCGAAACATAGCCATCTATATCGGCTGCACAGTAGTAGCACTTCGCCCCCATGCTCTTGAAAAAGAGAAAGAGGTCTATGTCTACCTTATGACCTATGTGCATAGGCCCGGAACACGCTATGCCGGTCATCTGTATGAATGGTTTGCCTTCATCTATCCGCTCTTCTATAAGCTTGAAGTCGCGGTGCGCTATGACAATGCCGCGCCTGAAAAGCAAGTTGTCAAACCTTTCCTTTTCGTGCTCAGTGAACGTAGATAATCCAAACTGCTTTATGAGCCTGCTTACAACCTCACCTTTCTCGGTATCTGGAGCCGTTGGCTTCCATGCATCAAGCTCTATCTTTTCAGTCATCAAATCGTTTTAGCTTCCCAATAAAAGCTTTTATTGGTTGTGTGGTGTTATTCATGGCGTACTTTCATTATTACTCACTTGCCTCTTTAGTTCGGCGTGGAACTTCAAATATGCTGGCTTTTCGCATGCAGCTTTGATTTAGGGTGCCTGTGCTGTATCGTATTTATACATTTGCACGGTATAATCTGCATGTGCGATAGTAGTCTAGCCTGGTAGGACATTGCCTTGCCAAGGCAGTAACCCGGGTTCAAATCCCGGCTATCGCATCTTAATACAAAATTACTGCGTACATCTATGTGCATTTGGTCTTAGGCTGCTATGGATTAATGCGGATTGCAGTGCATTTAGCTGTATGCGCTTTTTTTAAATTCGTTAATAGTCTAATCTGACTGCGTCATTTAATAAACTAACACTTAAATCATTCCCAGTGATTTTATGGCAACGAGGAGCGCATCAAAAAGAGCGGTAAACGACAAGACCGTTCCTATTGGAGTCCATATGATGGTCGTCTCAACGCCTTCCACATACATCTCATCTAAAGGGTTGTCTGAGGTAACGGGCGAGGAGGTTAGCAAGATAGAGCATTTTGGAATACGCAGGCAGAGGCTGCCTACACTTTCGCAGAGCAACGTTACCATGGTTGCGGATTCGATATACCTTTTTATAAAAAGGGTCTCTGCATGGCCCGAAATGGAGAGGAAATTTTTTGCGGAACCACCGAAGAGCATCTACTTTGGCACAGAGAGCAATGATGACTATAGCAGACCAGAGGTATCGCCTGCCCTTGGAATGGCACTGTCTAGGTTATTGAATGAAAATCCCGATAAATATAGAAAATATGTACAGGTGTTAAAAAATACAGAGATAAAGCAGGTAACTTTTGCATGCGCTGGAGGAGGCCTTGGCCTGTCAGATGCGGTAGACTCCATACATACAGCAACTATGTTCGGTAGAAATGAATCGGCGCTTGTTGTAACCGCTGACACAGCGGTCTACAACCCTGAAAGGGCTAGAAATGCAGAGAAGACGCAGGGGGCTGCGGCCGCACTGATGTGGATTACTACAAACCCAGAGCTTGTTGAAATAAAATATGATAAAGGATATGGAAGGTTCAGCATGCCATTATCGGACTTTACTAAATTCGGCAATTGCACTCCGATAGTTCATGGTGAAGCATCGAATATAGGGTATGTGTACGCTGTTGCCAGGGCGGTGGAAGACCTTGAGGATGCATATTCTGCAAGAAGGCCTGTGGGCCAGTCCATTTTTGAAAGCAATATTGTTCCTAAGCAGATAGGAAACAGGATTTCCACAATACTAAATTCTGTGCTGAAGAAGATAAACAGAGACTATGAGAGCATGTCTTTTGCGGACTTGTATGCATTCATAAGCCATGTGCCTTATCCGAAACAGGCTAAGGAGGGAGCAGGGTATCTTTTTGCGCATTACATGAGGAAGTTTAACCCCAAACTATACGAAGAAATACAGAAAAGGCAGGATGTTGGTCCCGACCCTCTTTCTGGCAGGAAGTTTACCGACCTAATAACAGAAAAACTGTCTTTATTTGATGGAGATGTAGAAAATGGTGTAATTCCCTACCTTGAGAATGATAAGGACATAAAGGAGGAATTGAAATGGATTAAAAAGATGATGAAGCAGCCCGAGTTCAACGCATTTGTGAAAAGATTGCACATTGATGACGCGCTTGAACTTCCTTCGAGCATAGGCAATTCTTATACAACATCGCTTCCTGTAGCACTTGCCAGCTTGCTAAGAAAAGCCGGAGACCAGCACCAATTTGGAGATGCGGTTGTCAGTAGGCCTGCAGTGCTTGTTTTCTACGGCAGTGGATTGATTGCGAAAGCATTTATGGTTGAAATAAAAGCGACGCAGAAATCCAGAGAGCACATAATAATATCTACTGAGTCTGACATCGAAGGCATAGAGCTACTTCCTAAGATGTATGCGGACCTGCATGCAAAACTTATTTTAGGCGATGCTAGAAGGACCATAACAGAAGAAGATCTTACAAAGCTGAATATGGAGTTCCTTGGGGGTAAGCTTCCGAAAGGATTCAATCTTGTTAGGAGGTATCCTGATGGAACTTGGGAGGCTGGATTCGTGAATGGAGATGGAGTTGCCGAGCCAATAAGGCCGAGATTCTGAACACCTTTGTTCATGCCTTCCTGCCTGATAGGTTGAAAAGAGACCAGTGTCTGCACACTGGACACTGCATATACCTGTAGTTCCATATTCTTATTGTGTTTATTGAAACCCCAGGTATATGAAGATAGTCAAACTCTTTTCCGCATTTTGGGCAGGTCAGGTTTATTTTGGGCAATCAAACATCTTTCTTTTTCGACCTGCCCAAAGGCTTCTTTATCTTTAAATCAGGGAATATCTTTGACATTGCTTCTTGGTTTATAGATGAACTGAAACCCAGCGAATTGAGGACTTTACCAAGCAGGCACGCTTCAGCCAGGCGGGCAAGCTCCTGCCTGCCGCTGCACGCATCTACTATAGCCGCCTTTACTTCCTTGCTGCTGAATTGGGCAATCGCTTCTGATAGAGATTGATAATTCTTACTTTTTCCCTGCGTGAGCTTGGCAGCAACTTCATCAAGTTTCGAGACATCTATTCCCATGAAAATAGGGGCTTTCGATTCTATAGCGCTGCGCACGCCAGCAAGGTGGAATACAACCTCTTCTGGCCTAGTGTCGGGATATATGCCGAGTCTTCTTATAGATATCCAATCTTTGTATTTTGCCAGAAAGTCTATATAGTCGCCTTCCTCCTCCATTCTTTCACTGGTTTGGTAATATATAATATCCTGAAGCCTTCTCCCTAGCGACTCTCTTGATCACACCTTTCTGCACTAGCGTTACAAGGTTGTTGTTGACCATCCCTTTTGGCCTGTTGCACTTCTTGGCTATGTCGTCTGCCGTCTTGATTACAGTCTCCTTGGTGGCACCGAGTTCCTGCATGGCTTTTATTATCATTTCCTCCATGGGTGTTAGTTCTGCCATTGTTTCACCTAATCGTCATTTCTTTATCTTTATATCCTTTCTTTTCGGCCTTAGATACGGGCTCCCGCATTTCCTGCATTTGGTAGCGCCCGCCTTGTTGCGCGCTTTACACTTCTTGCATATCATTATTTTTGAAAGCTCTGCGTCCGCTATTGGGAATTTTCCCATATAAACACCAATCTTCTAAGCAGCCCATAAAGAAATAGAGCCAATAGTTTAAGGCTATCAACCTATTTAAATCTTGCTAAATCGACTGTGTGCATCATGATTGTAGATCCACCTTTGCGGTTATCTTCCCAGACACATAGTGTGCCAAGGAGGTATCTTCGTCTATGTATTCTATGCTCAGCACGCCAGTGTAGGTGCTTCCGATGTTGCCGCTGAACTGTGTCCCCTTAGAGTAGCAGGGTATGCTGGTTGTAAAATTTCCTGCTACATTTACATGTATATTTAGGTTTGTCTCAGTAAGCGCAACCGGAGCGGTTGCGTTGCATCCTTCGCCTATTATTAATATGGGGGAGGTAGTATCCTGCACTATGTTTAGCGTTATAACTCCGTTTGTGGCCATGCTCGAGAGCGTGCATGTGAACTGCCCTTGCACTATGCAGGAGCTATTTACAAATGCACCTGGTTTGGTTAGTCCTAGCGCAACAAATGCGATTAGGACTACAGCTAGTATAAGTATCGCCCATCCATACGTTATAAGATATTGGATAGCGCTCTGCGCCATTAATGGCATAATAGATTTAAACTAGTGAATAAATATAAGCCTTTGTTAGGAATGTGTAGGGATTCTATGCAGAATTATTTGACGCTTCGATGAAGTCGCTAAAAAAGGGATTGAGGTTGATGGATTCGCAGCATATAGAGCAACAGGATGTTGATCAGGCTGTTGAGATTGGACTAGGTGCAGCAAAGTCGGGCAGCATATTTTTGGGCGGAGAAATACTTACTTCAGCAATAACCCTAGTGTTACTCGTCTTCCTTACAAGATACCTTGGGCCTAGCCAATTCGGACTTTATACTATAGCGATATCATTTGCTGGCATTCTTACTGTTGCTCAGACTTTTGGAATAAGTACGGCATACAGGAAAACCCTGCCTGAAGCCGCATATAATAATAAACGTAGGGCTGCAGATTTCATTGCTGCGGGATGGAGGACTGCTCTGCCGATAGGTCTCGGGATAGCGGTTGTAGGGCTTCTTATAAGTGGCATTGCTGCAAGATATATTTATAGCAACCAGCTGCTGACAGCTGCTCTTGAGCTAGCCGCAATTTCAGAATTTGTATCCGTATTTTTCAACCTTCTTCTTGGGTCTCTTGTGGGGCTTGGAAAAGTTAGAGAGGCGACAATTGCAAATATTGCGTATTCCCTAGGATACCTGCTTGCTGCAGTAATCCTCGTTGAAATAGGATATGGGATGGTTGGGGCTGTAGCCGGCTTCGTGGTAGGGCTCCTTGCAGGTGCAGTTGTGGCATTCATGTACCAATCGCGGGAATTAGGAGTCAGGCTATCCAGGGCGAATAAGTCAGACGTAAAACACATACGTTCATTCTCTTTGCCTATAGTAGTTAATAATATAGCTGCTCAGGGCTCTATGAATCTAGCCATATTGGTGTTGGGGGCGGTAGCAATAAGCTCAGCTGTCGGCAGCTATGGTGCTGCCTACAAACTTGCCAGGTTCATAGAGCTTAGCATAACAGCGATAACCTTTATACTGCTGGGTGCATATTCAAAGACGCTTTCGAAAGAGGACACGTCCCGCAGGATAAGTTCCATATACAACGGCAGCGTATATTCCACATGCCCTTTTCTGCTTCCAATTGTTGCGTATGGGATAGTAGAAGCGGTACCGATCACGCATCTCCTATTTTCTTCTAGCTACACCTCTGCACCCTTGCTCTTTTCTGTAATGATAGCGGGCATGGCGGCGGAGATAATCGGCTTGTATGCCGGCACGCTCATGATAGGCAGCGGGAACACTGTGAAATTTATGAAGTACCAGCTCATTAATATAGGGGCACAGGTAGCTCTTGTATTTCTGCTTGTTCCTATCTACAAGGCTGCTGGAGCTGTAGTCGCCCTTTTTATTATAAGCCCCATACTCCTTGATATCATATACATACACGCTCTCAAGATGCAGTTCGGGATTAAACATCGGTTCAGGCCGTTGGTGGCGATACTGGCCGCTTCTGTTGCAGGTGGAATTGTGCTGTACATTGCTGAGTTTGCGCTGCACGGAGGCAGATTTTCGATCGTATACAATGCGGTAATCGGAATTTTCGTGTTCCCGGTATTTATTGGCATATTCGGGGCGGCAAATAGGAAGAACTTGGAGTTTATCAAGAATGCTGGGGCGAGGCTTAAGAGCTTCCATTATATTACAGATGCATTGGTTGATTATTCTTCGCATTTCGTTAAATGGCAAAAGTAATTTATTATTGATTGCGAATATATTTCGTGCCTGGGTAGCTCAATGGCAGAGCGCTTGCCTTGTATACTTTTTGAAGTTTCAAAAAGTAAAGCGAGCATGAGGTTGAGGGTTCAATTCCCTCTCCAGGCTATGCGGTTTTGCGCGGATATCGTGCAGATACGTCTTTATCAATTCATAGCGGGAAAACCACATGCTTTATCTGTGGGATGAGGTCACCTATATTCCACCAACGTTGCTGTTAGCCTTACCCCTATGCTGAAGTTGCTCGGGTTCTGCAGGTAGAGGCAGCTTTTCCCAGTACTTACAGGTATAGATATGCTGCCATTAGGCAGTGGGTTTGAGGAATAGTATGAAGCAACCTGCTGGGCTTGCGCTTGCTGGCATTGGTAATTTACAGCCATTAAGCCGTTGGGAGAGTTGGAGGTGTAATTTATCAGTACGTATCCGGGGTTCTGCGATGTAACATTGAAGTAGAATCTCGAATAGCTGGCATTAATGTATTGCAAGGGAGCATATGGGGGATAAGTGTATGGTCTGTAATACACATATGTGTTAGAAGGTTGGAAGTACTGGAGGTTGTTAACTGTGTATGGCTGGTTTATATAGCCGGGATAGAGAAGAGATTGCAGCGTTATCTTCTTTTGTGAGAATATTGTTTGGGGAGGTAGGGTCACATTTTTTGATGTAAGCAATTTTTGGTATGTGCTGTTGAGAAGAGTCCCATACTTTGCGCCAAGTACGGCATAATTGCTGCTGAGGTTTACATATCTCGCAGTCATATTGCCTAGGCTTGCCTTTAGCGAATCAATCTGCGATGCATATATCGCCAACGTGGCAAAATAGACAACAAAGGCAACAATCAATACAGCTGCAATTATAAGAACTACGCTTATTTCCTCGGTCTCCTTTACAGTCACCATGCAACCACATAGATACTCATGAACAGAAAAGCTTAAAAGGTGGTGCAATATTGCAGGCTTATCGTTCATTTTATTTTGCTGATTAGTTCCTTGAGATCATCTTCTGTCAACCCTAGTCCAGCCTTGCCATCTGCTCTTCCGGTTATTTTGCCATTTTTAAATGAGATTATTGTAGGTATTACCTCAATTCCGAATCTATCCCATAAGGGGTTTTCTTCTTCGTTTATTTTTGCCTCCGCCAACCTGACTCCGGAATTAGTTGCATGTGCTTCAAATATTGGTTTAAATTTCCTGCAGAATGGGCACCAGTCAGCATAGAATAGCACTATACTGGGTTTTCCGTCTACAAATTTATCTATATTTCCACTGTTTATTTCATCCATTTCATAACCCTTCTCTTTATCAGCGCTTCCTGCCTAAAAAGAAATTCAGCCATCCGATTTTCTTGCAGAGTTGGTTTGGCATTAGCTTTTGCTGACTTTTCAGATGCAGGGCTCAATCTTAACACTAATAGCTAATCGGATATCAATTATAAATACATTACTAAAAATTTCTGCTGCTAAATTAGCAAAGTATATTAACCTTTTTATTGAGTATTAGAGCGGCGACTCGATGATATACCTGGATGGGTATGCCATTTCATTGGACAGGAAGGAGCACTCTTCTAACATAGATTTTATATCTCACGCTCACAGCGACCACATTTCTGCAGCTAGGTCATCTAAATGCGTAATAACGAGCGCTTGGACAGCGCGCCTACTCGACGTTGCAAAGGGCATCAAAGTAAAAGGATGCAAAGAGAGGATAAATGGTGTACAGCTTCTTGATTCCGGGCATATGCTCGGGGCAAAGCAGATAAGAATAGAGCCGAAGAGCGGAGATACAGTAACATACACCGGAGATTTTATGCTGCAGCGCTCTCTCGCATGCAGTCCTATAGAGATAAAGGAGACCGACATCCTTATAATAGATTCTACATATTGCACTCCTGAAATAAGGTTTGACCAAAGAAAAGAAGTAGAGGGTGCAATAGAATTGTGGGTGAGGAGAAAGCAGCCGCACGGGGTCATTCTTTTCGGAGTCCACAGAATGGGCAAGGCGCAGGAGATGATTATGCTTTTGAACAAGGCAGGCATAGAGCCATTTACAACAAAGTCTATAGAGAAAGTAAATTCCGTATATGAAGAGAGCGGGATTAGATTGGATTATTCCTGCAATGGAGAAAGTGTGGCGGAGCCTGACTGCGGGTGGGGCGGCGCCGTTGGTATAGTGGAAACGCACAAGCTTGATGAGACTGCGGCATTAATATCAAAAAGCACTGGAAGAAGAGTATTCAGAGCTGCAGTGACAGGTTTTGCAAAATTATTCAGGCTGAATACTGATGTTCAATTCCCTCTCAGCGACCATGCAGATTTCAGGCAGA
>JAKASM010000006.1:0-2943 GCA_021819045.1 Microcaldota archaeon
TCCGGGCAGCATAATACCCGGATTTATCTTCTTACTAATTATATCACTAATTTTATTATCATTGACCAAACCGAAGAAAAAATTTTTGTCTTTTCTTTTATTTGCTTTAGTTGTCGCTGTACTTATGAATTTGACCTGGATTGTGTCGACATATTATTATCAAATAATGAATATAACCTCACAAGTATTAAATGCTGGAGCAATATCTTATATCTCTCATTTAAATTGGACCATAATTAATGTAATGTTAGGGTTCGGATATATAAATTTAGATCCCCTAATAGCGCCAACCCCTGTTTACCCTAACCTAGTTGAGATCTTTAGTTATTGTGTTTTGTTTTTAATAGCAATCGTTCCACAATTCATCAAAAACAATTTTGACGAAAAAGAAAAATTGCAGTCAACGTTTGTAGTTGGTTTACTAGCATCCTTTATTATTTTTGTGATTCTTTCGAATGGTTTCCAGCCACCGTTTGGTAGACTATTATTTACATTTATGAATAAAATACCTGCCCTTTTAGTTTTAAGAGGGCCATTTGTGTCTACATTTTTTGTTTATCAATTTATATTTTCAATTTTGCTAGTTTTATCCCTTATAAAATTATCATTTTTTATAAAAAGGAAATTTAACAAATATGCTTCATGGATTTTTGTTTTGAGTATAATTTTTATATATTTTTATTCTGTATATTACCTGCCGGTAAAGAATAATAACCAATTAATAGTGTTCAATAAAATACAAAATTCTACAATTCTTGTATCTAACTTTATAAATTCACAAAAAGGTTCTTTTGCAGTTGCTGTTATGCCTGACGCCCTTGGATTAACACTCACTAAAAATTATTTTGGGTTTAACTTATTCCAACAGTTTATATTACACCCAGCATATGTTGGTGGGAACTCGGCTTTTAATTCCGAATTTGCACCTATTTCAGAAACAGAGTATTCTATGTTTGCATTTAATCTCAGCAATAGGATTTTACTAGCAAATACAAGTATTTCGAATATTATGGGTATTTTTGGTATACACTACATTATAGTAGATAATAACGCTTTAAATAATAGTCAGGAAGGATATGGAAAAATTTGTACTGGTTGTTATGTCACGCCATTTAATTTCGATTATTTATATAAAAATATTAATTTTTCACGCGATATAATACTTTTAAAACTCTATCGGAATAAATCAATCTACGAAAATTTAAATTATGCATCATTAGTTTATGGTAGTAATATACGCTATCTAGGCAACGCCTCAATATCAAAACTACTTAAAATAATTGAGAATAAATCCTTTAATATTCAAAACAATTCTATATACAGCACGCAGAATCTAGGTCTCTTCTATTCTAATGGCAAATTAAATGTAAGCTCTATAAATGGCTTTAAACAACCGCATATCGCTTTTATTCAAAACTCTCCCACAAAAGTCACAGTTCATATATCAAACGCTACTACACCATATTATCTCGTATTCCGCGAGACGTACGACCCGCACTGGGCTGCATTCTACTCTAACGGCACAATGGTAAATCAAAGCCGCCACATTCAAGTCAACGGCTTTGCAAATGCGTGGTACATGGACAAAACTGGCAATTACACGGTTACCCTTTACTATACGCTGCAGACATATGCATGGATATCGTGGGCTATATCCCTCGCTGCGCTCGGAGTTACAGTTTCGATAGGAGTATATGGATGGAAAGAATCAAAGAAGCATTCAAAACTAAAGCATAAACCGGTAAGAGCATGAGTGATAAAATTAATCTGCATCAGCTACTTGAATACGATAAGCTGGGCAGCATTGCGCTTGGCCTTTACATTCTTATATTTGTTTTATTCCTCGCCTATTTTGTTTTTCTGAACAACAGCGCATTTATACTCTATTCGTTCATAGCGTTCGTCTTCCTTGGAATACTCGTATCAAAGAGCGGCCACTACACCGCAGTATGCCTTGGGTTTTCAATGGCCCTGATCTTTGGCAGCTCCATATCATATTTCGGAGTGCCAACGCTTCCCTTTACTGTAGCGGCGCTTGTCGCATATGCAGTTTATGCGCGTTATGCGCCTGCATTTGGAAGGAAAGTGTCAGTGGATATTATAGTGCTTATTGCGGCTATCCTGCCCGGCCTGTTAGACATAAGCGGGGCTGCAAAGATATCGGACTTTGTAATAAACATAGCGATAATAGGCTACTATCTCCTTATCAGCAGCGTAATTGCATTGTTCATACGCACATACTACGAAACCAATGACCTTCATAAGAACAAGCGCATAAGGAGGCTTTTCTCCCTCCTTTCGGCAAACAAGCCTGCAATTACTGCTATTTCCATAATAATCGCAGTAATAATACTTGCTGGGCCCATATGGCCGTCGCCTCAGATAAACTACATATACACAAACCATCCCTATTCCATATACAGGAACAACAGCACAACAGAAAGCTTCTTTGTATATTTTCCCAAACCCTACTATATAATGCATCCCATATGCGGGCCTGGCACGAACGGCACAGTTTCCATGGTTATAAATTCAAAGACAGCTACAGAAATATTTCTTATGAACAGCAGCTCATCATACAGCTACGCTCTCTCCCAATTTCCTTACGTATCAACTCAATATGCATACTCCATCGCATTCTCAATGTTTTCTTTTGCCAATGCAACTATAAACGGCACTGCGCGAGTAAATGCATCTATGCCGGGCTCCTGCATCTACGCAACCTTCCTATCATCCAATCCCTCTAATGTTTCAATAAATGCAGATTTCCACTTCCTCAAGAGGATTGTAGTAAACAACTTTACAAGGAGCACCTCATACAGCAGCGCGGTTGGCAATAGGACAGAGTTTCTTCCGATCAGCTTTTCATACCTTTCAAGGCTCTATCTCAATGAGACTTTAGGAACTCCATTCAATGCAAGCAAATAAGCATATTTTGTCGCT
>JAKASM010000006.1:2953-8952 GCA_021819045.1 Microcaldota archaeon
CTGACAGAATCTCACTAGACACCCGTATAATATCAATGTCCGGAGGCATGAAACCCGTTACGGCATCTGCCGCTATCGCTTTGTGTCAGCCTTAGCAATTGAACTGTATAAGTTAAACCCCAGATCCTTGCAGCATCCTCTCAGGAATCTCAAGAAAGGCTTACATATTAAAATATAAACCTTTCCATCGAATAGTGAGTATCGGATGGGGAATATTATGGGAAGTGCCACAGATGCAGCAATTTTTATCCTGCTCATAATACCTCTTATAGCACTGCTGCTGATTCCCACATACAACTCCGAATACCCGATAATACTCGGGATGCCTTTCTTCTACTTCTATCAGATGATGTGGATGCCTCTTGGGGCATTGCTTTTCTATATCGCCGCTGTGCTGTGGAACAAACGAGACAAGAGCCATGGACTTGCTTCAATACCAAACAGGTCTAGGCGCAGAAGGGGTAGATCATGATAAACTCTGTTTCTATAACGGTCTTTGTTGCGCTTTTCGCGGTCTTCATATTCCTTGGATTTTACGGGAGCAGGTGGAGGAGGGGCGACCTTAAGAAGCTAAAGGAGTGGGGAATGGCCGGAGGGCGCTTAGGTACATTTATAGGATGGTTCCTGCTCGGCGCAGACATATACACCGCTTACACATTCATAGCTGTGCCGTCATCCTTATTCGCAAAGGGTTCAATATACTTCTTCGCAGCTCCTTACGTGATAATAACATACGCGTTTGCAATGTGGGCCATGCCGAAGTTTTGGAGGATCGCCAACAAACACGGGCATCTTACTGTTGCAGACTTTGTCAGGTCTGTCTTCAGCAGCCGCCTTCTTGCAATATCGATAGCGATTGTAGGCATAGTGGCAGAATTGCCATACATAGCTCTGCAGATCGTAGGTATGCAGGCTGTCCTCATAGCGCTCCTGAGCGGCCTTGGCGCAGTCACCACATTAATAGAGGTTGCATTGGTACTATCATTCATAATACTTGCCGCATTCACATGGACCAGCGGCCTGAGGGGCGCAACTCTAGGAGCTCTGCTCAAGGATGCACTGATACTTGTGACCGTAGCTGTGGTTGTGATATCGGTAGCATCTGTTGGAGGGCTGCATGCCGCAATACTCAATGCATCGAGCACAAGCATACACTATTTCACACTTCCATCAAGCCTGTATAATGCATACTGGAGCCTTTTCATACTAAGCGCTCTTGCGCTTTACCTATATCCCCATGTTACAAACGCAACCCTGGCGCAGAGCAGCCCAGAGAGGGTGAGGAAGACGGCATCCCTTCTTCCGCTCTATAGCATAGGGCTCGGCTTCCTTGCCATGTTCGGGTTCTTTGTTTACGGAATACCGGCAGCATTGAAGTACGTAAAGCTCTTCCCCGCATCTGTCCAAGGAACCCAGATAGTCCCAGGGATTATACTTACGACCCTTCCAGCATGGCTATCGGGAGCAGCACTTCTCGGGATATTCATAGGAGGGCTTGTACCAGCAGCAATAATGGCAATAGCCGCCGCTAACCTTTTTACAAGGAATATAGCAAAGGAGATTAAGCCAAAGATGACCCCGAACGGAGAAACAAAAACAGCCCAGGTCTTCGCAGTGATATTCAAGTTCCTTGCACTTGGTTTCGTATTCATAATACCTGCAACATTCGCAATACAGCTCCAGCTTTTCGGAGGAATACTCATACTGCAGATACTGCCCGCATTCGTATTCAGCATGATAACAAGGAAACTCAACAAATGGGCCGTTTTCTTCGGCCTTGTTGTTGGAATAGTGCTTGGAATATACATGATGCTTGCTGCAAACAACTATGCGACATGGACAACAACTCTTATAGCAACAGGAATAGGGCCTGTATTTATAGGTATGCTCGCCCTTCTTGCCAACATAATAGTGGTAGTGATAGGCACGCTTATTGCGCGCGCCGTGCAAGGCAGGAAAGCATATGCTGCCAACCAGTCACTTACATGAAAGTGCATTTGTGAAGCTTCGTTGCCATGCACATCTGCGCATTAAGTCTTAGACAAACGTCCGGCATTCTACCCTCTAAGCTGCGCATAATTTTTTCCTATGGTTCTCAGCATTGCTTCCACAGAGCTGCCCAGCTGGATCTCCCCGTACGATTTCTCTATGGCGTCCATCGCCTTTATTATTTCTACCTCCATAGAAATTGGCGCGCCATGTACATGCATATACGGTGCGTCTGGCGCGCACCAGCCAATCTCTATCATTTCAAAAGCCCTTTTCAGATTTGCGCCATTAAGTTTTCTTTTTGCGTTGCGGTACGCCTGCCTGAATTTCCGCTGCGCAGGAGCAACAGAGTCGTCATCGCCCGGAAGCAGCGAGGTGCCCCATAATCTCCCTGAATCTCAACCCGTTGTCCTCTTCTTTCTCTTTTATTTCTATATCAGCAGCACCCCTCTTCAATTTCTGAACGAATTCCCAGAACTCGGTTCTTGCAAATTTCGGGATAAGCTCAATGCGTATAATTCTGTCGCTTTCCTCTGCATGCGGGACAATAAGCGGTTTCTGTACGATCATACAAAATCACTCCTTTCCCAAATATGACCATATATAATGCATAAAATCATCAGCTCTCTCAACACGCGCAAAAGTCTCACTTTCCCGGATACGTGCCAGCTTCATGCCTATGCGCTCCAGTGCATTGTCGGATTTGCTGAAGAGGTCTTTCACCTCATGGTCATACCCTCTCTGTTCTCCGCGGATTGATTGGTCTGGTGCAGAGCAACGTACCAGGTTCATCCGCTCGATCTCCTTGAATTTCTGCATGGAATACTTTATAGGGTCTTTTTCCACGATTTCAGCTATCTCCTCGCTTAACCCTATTAGATAGTCTGTGCATTCTAGTGTTTTCACTATAACCGGAAGCTTTGTAAGTATCTCCGGCCTTCTGTCGCTTCTATCCTCAACCGTTCCCAATTCAACAAGAGCGCTCTGTACAACATCGAGAGACATGTTCAAAAGGATGTTGGCGATCGAAATATTGTCCGATGGGCTTCCTGTAAAGCGCGCATATGCGCAGCACCCCACAACCCTTGCTACGCCTTCTTCAGCATACCTAAGCCTGTCTAAAGTATTGGATGGCGTTGACAGGCATGCATGTGCGGATTCGTGCGCCATTGTTTCCGCCACATCTGCAAGGCTCCTTCCAATTCCGCTGTATAATGTAATCTTTGGATATGGATCTTTTCTGTAGGTTCCATTATACGCCATATCTCTGCATCCTTCAATAGTCATAGGCACTGGAGAATGGGTGAGATCTGGAGGCTTAATTTCACCCATACCAAGCCTTTTGGCAACCCATCTGAATGTACTGACATAAAGGTCATGCGTTATGAAATCCTGGTGCAATTCCTCTTTTCCGAAGCGGCCAGAATTCGGCTTGCTCATGGAGTTCGCTGCAACCATAACTTATCAGCTCCAAATCCATTTATTAATTCAAAATCTTATTTAATACTTCTCTGCAGCATTCATTCATTGATATTTACATAAACATCACATATTCAATACGCAGTAATCTTCCTTGGAGATACATTAATCCTGCGGCGCTCTTCCTCAAACCTGGATATCCACGGGTTAACTCTAAGCAGCCCCTCCTTTCTCAGAAACTCAACGCTGATGAATGTATCTGTCGCTGATAGAAGCGTTCCCCCATCTCCATACTCCACTGTGAACAATGATGTGCCGCGCAGAGAATCTGTAGTTGGTATTCCTATTATGTCAGGGTGGCCTGTATTTCCCTGCAGGGCCATTCCTTCAAGTACGGCCCTTTCCCCAATTACAGTCTTTCTATGCCTATGCCTGTCGCCTCCTATAGATATCGCAGCCTTCGGCATAAGCCTCTCTATAGTGCCTGCTTCTGTCCTGTGGCCTACAGCTATGCCTAGACCGCCTTCCAACTCAAATTCCCCATAGCCCCCATGCCTTCCGCCATATACCCTTCTTATCCTTCCCTGCAGGTGCTTTGGGGCTACCCCTTCTATCCTCTGCGCAAGCTCTCCAGACTCTGTTACATCTCCTCCAGGAAAAGTCCCATTCGCATGGTTTCCGTCCGTGACTATTATGCCACGGACCAGACCGCTCTGCACAAGCGGTTTTATAGCATCCACGAAAAGGTCTGCCTGGGTGTTGAGGCTGGGTATGGGGCTTTTGTAGTAGAGCCATTCCCTATACTCTCTCATAAGCGCATCGTGCTCTTCGCTATGCCTGTTTATTCCTGACTTAACAAGATAATCTCTAAAAGCAGATTCATTGTTCAGGTCGTTCTCCCTGTTTACCCTGTTCTTGAACCCGCCTAGGTTTCCCTCTATATTATCCCCGTCAAGCACAAGAACCACTTCCTCTTTTGACCTTTCGGTAACCCATCTCACCACTTTATCAAGCACGATCCTGTTCGGATATCCCTCTCCAGGGCTGCCTATGTGCACGTCTGTTATGTCAAGGAATGAGATTCTGCTGATTTCAGGATTCATTCCGCTAGGGCGCAATTTACTCTCAAGCCATTTTGTGATGTCCGAATGTTCGCCATTCTGCGAGTCGAATTTCTGCTTTAATATCATTGACGCGAGCCATGTCCTTGCCTGCACGCTCTTCCTGTTCACTCCGAAATCATCAAGAAGCCTGGCAAATTTTCCCTTCTCTGTTATTTCGCTAGGCAGCTTATGCCTGAGCTGCAGCATGTCCCTTGCATCAAGGGGATCCCGCGTCCTGTTGAAGCTCCACGACGCTCCGACCATCTTCGCAAGTATTCTCGCCTGTGCTGCCTTCTCCCTGTCAGCAAATATCTCCAGCTTTTTCGATGATATGAAGGAATGTGTTGCACTTCCGCGGTCTGCATCTATTTCTATCTCATTGAAGCCTGATGCAGGAAGCCCTTTCGTAAGCATCTCAGTGAACCATGTCTTCCTTCCTTTCATATGCTCTTCCATCAGCTTCTGAACGTTTATGCAGGGTGGTGCAACATCTGTAAAGCAGATCTCCTCGCTCCTGTTCGCTTTTGGCAGCGGCTCGTATATTCCTCTCGGGCTCCCGGATAGCAGCAGCACATCCGCATCGCTGTCAATAGTGCGCAGCAGGTGCCTTACCCTGTAGCTGCTGTCTTTCACAAAGTACGGTGAAGTGTTGTCCCCTTTTGTCCCTGCCACAACCTTTAATCCATTTACATATACGCAAGAGCGGTTTCCAGACGTTATCTCCATTGGCATCCTCCTGCCGAACGCATCCTTTATACTGCTCTCTATTATCAGCCTGGATAGGCGGCTCTCTATTTTTGTTTGGCTCGGCTTACCGGCTTCCAAACCAGTGAACCTTCTCTCTCTAGATAGCCTCTCCTCTGTTGCCCTCTCAGCCTTGCTCTTCTCTTCGGCAATCATTATATGGGACAGTTTTGTAAGCTTGTTAGCGAGCTCTCTTGCGCGCTTCTCGAGATCCGCGGATTTCTCCCCGCGCTTCCCGTTTGATTCCTCAATCTGCTTCTTTACTCTGTCGAAGTCCTTTTGTGTCTGCTCTCTTAACTCCTGTATTGTTGGGCCTTCTTCAGGTTTTATGAGCTTGCTAAGCTCCCAGTCGATATACTCTTCCCCAAGAGTGTCAAATACGGTGTCAGCATCCCTTCCACTTATCCACATCTCCAGCAGCTTCGTATAAAGGTCCTTTATCTGCAAATTATCTGACAGCTCGTCAAGCAGCTGCTCCTTTTTTTTCTCAAGATATGAGATCTTTGCAGGCAGCTTAAGCGCAGATGCTGCGAGCTTCTTCGCGGCCCTGCCTGTAGCTCCTTTCATTGATGCTACTTTCTTCTGCACAATATCAAGCTCCTTGGCCAGCTGCCTCACCTCTATGTCTATATTGTCTATCTTGCTGCCAAGATCAGATACTGCTTGGGCATAGTTCATTCTCATCCTTGCAAGATGCTTAGGATTGTGGTTAAAAGCCTCTCCCAAAGCTTCATATTCAACATT
>JAKASM010000007.1 GCA_021819045.1 Microcaldota archaeon
ATGTAGAGGTAATAAGCGCATATGGGCCACAGCAAAAATTGCGCCCGGCGAAGTACATAGCCGCAGCAGCGACCGCAATCGCAATTGCAATTTCGGTTATATACATATTCGCTGCAATGGGCCACACTGCACCCCAAATTACCTCAACAATCGCCCCAACAACCTCTGTAGCAGCCACTACTGTAGCAACGTCTACAATACGGCAAACTACCCAGATGAGCGGCGCCAAGGCGTCAGCATTCCTATCCAATTTCTCGCCAACCGTGCAAGTACCTAGATCGCAAATTACAGTATATTCTAATTCATCCTGCAATTACACGCAATACACGCTGCAATACCTTCAGAAAGGTCTGGCATCCCCGGCTCTGCCTACCAACTACTCAAAACTTAACCAGTCTCTCCCTGTGTTCGTTTATTTCTCTTTAAGCCTGATCAATAGCAGCTCTGTGCAGGCATACGTCTCAAAAATCGGCCAGACTGGAGGATACTGCATACTGAACATGCAGCGCATAGCCGATAATTCTACCTACAGGCACTCCATTGTGAATATATCAGGATACAAAGCATACCTGATGGAATTCTCCAACTTCACAAACGATGGTTTGAATCTTACATACACCTACTATGCCGGGCCAAGGCCGAATCTGACGTGGTACAGCATAGTGGCAGTAAGCAAGAACGTAGCGCTGAAAAGCGGCATTTGGGCATTCAGTGGGCACGCGAACGAAACGCTCCTTATGAACTATGAAGCAGACCTGATAAATTCATTTGTCGCAAAATACGGTTGATTCTTTGCCATCGCACAGAACGCGCGGACACAGTAGGAGAAGCAAGTACCTCTATATCGTTTTCTTTTTTATCGGAGTTGCGATAACTTATATGACGATGGTCGCAATTAATCATAGTGCAAAACCCGGAGCAGTACAGGAGTTCAATACAACCAATATTGTAGCCGTGTTTAATCATGTGGGCAACGCATATTTCAACAACCTTGGCTACATAGTTATAGGGGATGCAAAATTTGGCAACCTCCCGAACTCCGGCGCAGGGCAGCTCCGCGGATTCAAGAGCATAGACATAGTCGGTGACACAGCACTCAGCGGCACTATTACGGCGTTCATATTCCAAAATTCTACACTGCCTAAAATGGAGTTCCAGAACGGATCAATGATGAGCAGCGTATATACATATGAAAGCAACTCTGAAGTTACGCCTCTTGCAAACACCACCTACAAAGGAGTACTAATGCGCAATTACCAGATAAGAATAGTTCTCATACCTTCAAATTCAACAGCCTCCAATATTATATCCTATTCGCAGTACGGCGTGGTCTTCAGGTACAACAACGCGCTTTTCTTTTGCTCTGATGCCAGCCAAGCCACATGCAGTAGCGCATCCATATATCTTATAAACCTGCTTTCTAGCGGCTAACAGGCATAATAATTTTGAGGCGATGGCAATCATATCCTGCCCTCTGATTCCCCTTTTGCTATGCCGCTCGCGCTAAGGTGCGGTGAACAAACCGCAGAAAGTATTTAAATCCCGTGTGTAAAAGTTGCATACTGGACAAGTTAAAATAAGGATACAATGCAAAAAAAAATGCAGAGTGCAATAGAATATTTGATAACCTATGGTTGGGTTTTGCTCATAATAGTGATAGCACTACTTATATTGGAGGTAGCCGGAGTATTCAATACAGATTCATATATTCACACAGATTGCATTCTCCCTGCATCCTTCCAGTGCATTCATCCCACCTTTACCACTAATGGCATACTAACAGCAGGGATAAGACAAATTACGGGCTACCCGATAAACATAACCGCAGCATACTGCAATACCTTGCAAGAGATACCTGCAAATGCGCCGCCATTCCAAGCAAATAATATAGCTACAGGAGGAAATACGACAATATCCATACCTTGCTATGTGAATAGCACTTCGCAGTTCAGCGGCAAAATAGGAAGAATATATCGCGGTTATCTAATAGTAAATTATACAAACCTCGCCACATCTTTGCAGACTTCTATTTCAGGCTCAGTGGTGCTCAAGGTAAGCTAACTCTAAGGCATAAGAAGAAAAAGTATAATATTTCCAAAAAGAAGAGCGGCAACGATCCCAATAAAAATTGGCGCAGCAAGAGGAACAGCATTCTTGTACACTGGGAATTTTGTAGTTATCCTCTTTCTTCTCATTTCTTTTATCAGCTCTGGCGTGACAAGCCTACCAAAACTCTTTATCTGCTTGGTTGACGCGGCAATTGCTGATGGAGCCATAAGATTCGTAGCAATCATATCTCCCTCCTCAAATCTGCTCACCCCAACATACTTTACCATAGACCTGGCTATAATCCTTTGGAAAAGCATAATCATTACAGAGCCTAGCATGAGCAGAACCAATACTGCAATACCAATGAACCCCACCCCAACATCTAAAATCAGGAATATTCCAAAAAGCAAGTATACAAGACCTATCAATACGGCTCTTGCGGCATCTCCACTAGTGATATCTTTACCTATTCTAGCAGTCTTGATATGCGCTTTCGGCAGGTAATAGATTGGGATTATTATAAGGGCTGCAATACCTGCCGCCATAAATACAGATACAATAAAAGGCAGTCCAAGCTGTCCAACACCCAAAAGCAACGGTGCTGATTGGAAAGGCAATATGAGAGATAGCGTTGCGAATTCAAATACATCTCCTGCGCCTAGATACCCATTCCTGTATACAAAATATCCTATAGCAAAGACAAATGCCGCTATTGCAGCGCTTACAAATATGATACTCAAGTTAAAATACAACAGCGTAAGTAATACGCCATAGACAAATGCACTGTAAACAAACCAAGATGGGATATTCCTCCTATTAAAAAGATCAAATAGCATATATATTAACCCTATCACAATAAGGCTAGCTATCCTAATGGCAAAAATCTCCATACAAACACATTGCTAGACAAATTATATAACTTTGCGTGAATAAAGTATTAATAACGTGAGCGGGAAATCCCACATGCTTTAGCTGTGAGACAAGAGTAAACCGCTGCCATATGATGTATTGCGATAAATATAGAACAGTATGTTTAGAAACGCATGAACGCAGATGAAGTCCGCACCATTTACAGCGCGGAGGATGCAGAATTATATAATACCACCAGTGTAATTGTATGATAGATTATCCTAATATGGAAAAAAAATGGCAGGAAGAATGGGAAAAGGAGAAGGCATTTGAAGCAGAGCCCAATGATAAAGACAGCATACTGATAACTGCTGCATTTCCGTATGTTAATATGCCGCAACACATAGGGCATTTGAGGACCTATGCAACTACAGATATGTACGCAAGATATCTACGCATGAAAGGCATGAATGTACTTTTTCCCATGGGCTTTCATGCATCTGGGATACCTATACTGTCAATTGCAAAAAGAATGGCAAAGTCTGATCCAGAACTGATAGATGAGCTGAGGGCATTCCAGATTCCTGAAGATGTGATAAGTAAGCTGTCAGATCCTCTCTTTATTGCAGAATATTTCAGAAAGGAGATGACCGAAGGTATGAAAGCTGCGGGGTTTAGCATAGACTGGAGACGCCAGTTCATCTCTACTGACTTGCATTTCAGCAAATTCGTAGAATGGCAGTTCTCGAAGCTTAAAGAAATGGGGTATCTCGAAAAAGGCGTCCACCCTGTCGGATGGTGCCCTAATGACATGAGCGCAGTAGGGCAGCACGACACCATGCACGATATCCATCCAGAGATAGAAGCAACTATAGGGATCAAATTCAAAGAAAAGGATTCAGACATATATTTCATATGCACTACATACAGGCCAGAAACAATATACGGCGTAACGAATCTATTCATTAATAAAAATGCTGAATACTCTATAGTGGAAATTAATTCTGAGCGGTT
Source organism: Microcaldota archaeon (assembly GCA_021819045.1). Next base: position 3,913 of record JAKASM010000007.1, read on the forward strand.
TTACATGTCGAAGGCTGCGGCAGAACTGCTATCCAACCAAGTCGAGCTAAAAATATTAGGTAGCATACCTACCGAGGAGCTTTTGAAAAAGAGCGCCATAAATCCAGAAACCAACGAAGTAATAGCAATCCTACCTGGATTTTTTGTAAAAGAGCGGTTTGGCACCGGAATAGTAATGTCGGTTCCGGCCCATGCACCTTTTGATTATGTAGCACTCGAAAGGCTAAAATTAGATGGATATAAACTCCCCGCGATTAATTACAAAAAAGTAATAAACATACCAAGGCATAGGGGGGAGGCAAAAGCAGAATCTTTGGATATTCCATCTCTCTCACACCTCGAATCAATTGCGGCAAATGTAAAATCGGATTATAAATTAATCGAAGAGGCTACAAAAAAACTCTATAGGGAAGAGTCGCGCCATGGCATAATGGCCGTAGGAAAATACAAGGATAAAAAAGAGTCAGAAGCCCGTGAGCTAATAAAGAATGAGATGATCTCTGCAGGTTCGGCACTAAATATATACGTGATAGCGAATGAAGAACCCGTGATATGCAGATGTGGAACAGAAGTAATAGTAAAAGTAGTGGATCAGTGGTTCATTAATTATTCTGAGAAAGGATGGAAAGAAAAGGTAAAAGGATTTCTTCCAATTCTAAAAGTTTATCCACCTCAATTGAAAGGGGCTTTTGCAGCCGCTTCAGAATGGATAGGGCTCAGAGCGACAGAGAGAGCACAAGGATTAGGAACAAAGTTCCCATATGAGCCGGATCATATAATAGAATCACTCTCAGACTCAACGATGTATCCGCTATTCTATACAATATCCCACATTATCGCATCAAATAATATCAGCCCCGAGCAACTAAAACCAGAATTTTTTGACTTTGTGATATTAGGCAAAGGGGAAATTAAATCAGTTGCAACTGAAACAAAGATAGATCAGTCTCATATAAAGGCATGCCGGGAATCGGTAAGTTATTGGTATAGGAATACCTCGCGCCATTCCGGGCCAGATCTGATATACAACCATTACATTATGTATATATACAATCATGTAGCCATTCTGCCAAAAGAGATGTGGCCAAAGCAGGTAGTTGTGAATGGCATTGTTACATATGAGGGAGAAAAGATGAGCAAGAGCCTCGGCAATGTTGTGCCACTTTTGCAGGGAATAAAAACCTACGGTGCAGACCCAATCAGATTTGTAGAACTTGCATCTGCAGACCTTGGTACAGATATAAACTTTACCAAAGAAGGCATAAAGAGCATTGAAGCCAAAAACAACATGCTATATGAGCTTGCTTCATCTCTGGACCAATACGAAGCCGGCAGCCTAGGCCACATAGATTATTGGCTATACTCAAAACTAAATTCCAAGATAAAGAGAGCTACTGAAGGTATGGATAGGCTCTCCTTCAGGGAAGCTTATACCGAAATCTACTATAACTCTATATCTGAACTCAAACGCTATCTCGAAAGAGGGGGAAAAAATCTTATTGTACTGAAAGAGTTTCTTGACAAGCTTTCACTTATGCTCCAGCCAATCATGCCGCATTTTTCAGAAGAAATGTGGCACGTGCTAGGAAATAATACACTGGCAGCCAAAGAGAGATGGCCCGAATGCGACAGCCAGATGATCAATCACGATGTAGAGATGGCAGAAGATATAATAACCGACACAGAGCAGGATATAAAAGTTGCTATATCCCTAACTTCAAAAACCGCAAAACATGCAGAACCTAGGCCAAAACAAATAGACATAATAATTGCAGCAGATTGGAAAACAGACGCATATAATGCATTAGTAGCAACAAGAAAGGTATCTGCAGCTATGCATAAAATCAACGGAGTAGATAAAGCCGAACTTTCAGAATTTCTGTCCAAATTTTCCAAAAATCTTAACTCTTTAGAGCATGAAAATCCGATCCCATCGGCTACGCTAAAGGCAGCATTCGATGATGCTAAAGAATACCTCAAGGCAAAGTTTGGCGCAGAAATAGCAATAGAGCTAGAGAAAGACTCTAAATCTCACAGGGCTAAACGCGCACTTCCAGGAAAACCCAGCATAGATGTGATATGGTGACAAACCAGCCCCGGCTCTCAAAAAGCTTTGATACTTTTATATTTGATTGGGATGGAACACTGACAACTGTAAAGCTGCTCAGGTTGATAAATGAGAAGCTAAATCCAGTAGTTAAATATTATAAATGGTCTTCCAAAAGAAAGAGAATGTCAGAAATAGAGTTGCATAAAGCTGTACTCAGCAAGGAGTCAATCCGCTCAAAGAGCAGAGAACTCGAAAATCGCATACTATCAAAACCTATAAATTTCTCCATGTCTTTTCTAACTCCAAGGCTGCATAACGGCTCTAGGGAGGTGCTGGAAAAGCTGGAGTCCAAGGGTAAAAAGATTGCATTATTGACCAATGGCAATATGTATAGGATAATAAAGGAGATGGAAAGATTAAAAGTTGAGAGCTATTTCGAAGCCATAGAGAGTGCGCAAGAACTCGGAGCATGGAAGCCCAGCCCAATCGGAATAGAGGTTCTTATAAGATCACTCAGGTCAGATAAGAAAAAGACCCTGTATATAGGAGATGCTGCAGATGATATAGAAACAGCAAGATTCGCAGGTGTCAAATCCTGCGCCATAGCGAATGGCTTCGATAGCATACATAACCTAGAAAGCCACAGCCCCGACTTCCTATTCAAAAGCATGGAGGTCCTGTATAAAGCACTATGATCCTCACAGAATGCATAGCAGTAAGCACTATCTCTCCAATAGGAGAACACCAAAATAAGATGTGATCTTGATGACATGGGAACAGAACTTTAGGGAATATTTATTCGGCAACCTAGATATCTACATAGCAGAAAATCAAAATCCTGCAAGTTTGATTGCGCAAATGGATAAAATTCTAGAAACTACGTATTTCAGAACAAGCGATGGAATAGGGGTAAATTTAAAGGAATGTGAGAGAGCATTCAACCTGCTAAAGAATGCTGCAATATTCTTATTCAAAAACTCAGGCATGAGTACTCATTCCATTCTAGAGCTCTGCTACGAAATAGGAAACAAAAAGAATTCTGACTATGGAGTTGAAAACATAAAGAAGTTTGGCATACTTGGCATTATAGTCAGGCTATCTGACAAAATTGCCAGGCTTGGTAATTTATATGGGAAAACGAGTTCCGTAAAAGATGAGAGCATCAATGATACTCTTATTGATATAATAAACTACTCCACATACGGGGAGATGCTATGCAACTCTGCATGGCCATAAATGCTACATCCTTTCTATTGCCTCTATACCAAGCAGCCCAAGTGCCTCGCTTTGCACTTTCCGGAAAGCAAATACCAAAGAAAGAAGCGCCAGCCTTTCAGCCCCATCCTTCTTAAGTATCTGCACCTTTTCATAGAAATTGCTGAAAGAGGTGGATAGGTCTATAAGGTAATCCGCGATTACATTTGGCCTATATTCCCTGCATGCCTTTTCTACAGCCTCGCTATATGCAGCCATGCTCTTTATAAGGGTAAATGCTTCATCCGGGATTTGGCGCATAGGAGGGATCAATTCCAAATGGTCTATTCCGGATTTCTCTATAATCCGCGATGCCCGCGCATACATGTACTGGCAATATGGCCCAGAGTCTCCTTCAAAATTTAATGCGGCATCCCAAGAGAAGATAATCTTCTTTTCGGGGGATACCTTTAGGAATGCAAACTTTATCGCGCTTACAGCAACCGCATGCGCTATAGATTCACGTTCTTTTTCATTAAAGCTTTCGCTTTCTGAGATTAGCTTCAAGACACGAGCCTTTGCTTCGCTTAAAAGGTCGTCAGCAGTATATCCAATCCATGTGCCTTTCCTTCCAGATAACTTCGCGCTTTCCAGTTCAACTACCTCATATGGCAAATGTTTTATTCCCCTATCTGCTTTTCCACCAAGTGCTGCAATTGCGCCCTTCACGACCTGCTGCTCAAAATTTTGCTGAGAGCCTATTATGCTTACAGCCATGTCTGCAGAGCCAAACTCCATACGACTTCCTTCATCCGAAGATATGTATAACGGTTTTCCGTTCAACTGCTTCGCAATGAATACTTTGAATAGCATGTTGTCCTCTATGATGCCCAGCTTCCACATGTGGTAGGCTATGTCCTTTGCTGCATAATTCGGGGTGCCATCGCTCCTTACAAGCACCTTCACCGTTTCCTTCAATCCTGCCAATTCTCCGGATGTTCCCATATCATTCAAATCAATTGCTATGCAGCCAGCATATTTTCCTTCCCTATACAGCTTTGCAATGCCTTTCCTCTTCAACTCCTCAATCGCTCTATCAAATAGCTTAAAATGCAGTACATCACTCTCCTTAACAATAACATCCTGGTAGATACCAAACGCAGCAGCAGTGTCTCTCTCGGCTTTGAGGTAATCTAAAATCATTTTTTTAAGAGCATCGTTCTCTGCAGTCCCTTCCTTTTCCATAATCCTATTGGTTTTCCTTATCTCATCTATAAGCTTAGGGTCTGTTTCCATAAGCTTATTAGTTTTAACATATATTTCACCAAGAATATGGTCGAATTTCTTTTTACGGTCCATTGAAACTCCTACCCTATCAAGATTCATCAGTCCCCAGAAGGCTTCCGCAGCCTGTAGCCCGAGATCGTCAAGGTAATTCTCACGGATTACGCGATAGCCGCACGAAGAGTATATGTTAGACAAAGAGTCTCCTATAAGTGCGTTCCTTAGGTGCCCTACATGCCAAGGGTGAACTGGATTTACACTCACGTATTCTATTACAACCTTAGAATTTCCCCCCATGTTAGAGATTCCTTGCGCCTGCCTGGATCCCAATACATACGCTATTGTTTCAGAAGAAAAACTG
>JAKASM010000008.1 GCA_021819045.1 Microcaldota archaeon
ACCCCATGATCATATCCATACCTCTACCTGGAGATATTGTTTTATTTCTTCTTGATGTTATTTATAACTTATTTCTGATTGGTTCATATTCAACAGTACATAGCGGGAAAATTCAAATCTAATGGTGATTACTGATGGAGTCAAATTTTATATTGGTTCAGTTTTCAACTGTTCTAATATTGTTGCTTACTCTACCTCTAGCAATATTCCTTAGCCTATCATTTGCTAAAAGCAAGATGCAAAGCCATTTGTATTGGAGTATAGGGATGTGGTTCTTCTTTTTAGGGGTGCTTCTTGAGGTACTGTTTGCATTTGGGATCTACACTTCCTTTTTAGGAGATGCATACATGCTGTTTGTTGCAATCCTGGTAGAATTTTTGGCATTAGGCTCAATAAGTCTGATAAGATCACTCTCGATAAGAAAAACGTATTATGCATTTTGCGTAATTTCTACGGTTTTCCTGATTTATGCGATAGTTGTATCCCCTAGCATACCCATAATAAATAATGCCAGAGTGGCGGTTACTGTAACCTCTCTTCTTGTTTCCATTGCCTCAAGTGTAATCACATTCCCTGCTGCAGCAATACTTGTAATAGTTGCTGCTTTGAGCTACACTCGGACGAAGAACCCAAAGATGCTTTCAATAATTGCCGGAGTGGTTGTGGTTTCAATAGCAGGAGGTTTATACATAGCGGCTGTGCCGGTTTTCCTTTATTACTCTGAATTCGTAGGGATAATACTTCTCTGGTTCGGCTTCTTCAGCTTCAAGAAAGCTAAATAATCTGGATTATATACAGAAGCATAAAAACCGATAAAGGAACGGTGCGATTATCGTAATTGCTTGGGGTAAAAAATTCGATTATAGATGCCGCTGTAGCAGCAATAATGAGCATAATGTATGCACTTACTGCTGTGCCTTCAAAAAATAACGCATAGATTATGAAAGAGCTGAGCAGAGATCCTATAAATACTCCAAATGCTCCCTCTATACTCTTTCCATTAGGCATTTTGTGCTTTGCATTTTTCCCTAAAAATGGTGCAATACCGTCTCCGAACGCCATTGCACAGAGCGAGGTCAGACCTGCTATTGATTTGAAGCCAACCGTGGTTATCAATACAAGCATTAAGAAAAACAATAGTGGCCCTTTTGTTGCCTCTTTTATATTGCCAGACCGGGTAAGCCTTGCTATACTGCCCTTATGCGGTGCCTTTCCTAAGGCTGCAATTAATATTAGAGATATGAAGCCAAGGGGCACCAGAGAAAAGAGCACTTTTGCATAAACTGTCTGATAAAAGAACCAGAAGAGTATAAGGCCTCCCATAAGGATGTGGAACAATTTCCGTCCGTTAATATTGGTCAGTTTGCCTCTTTTTACTAAGAGATTTATAGTTAATGATATGGATATCGAATATAATATCTCAAACCCGAATATGATAATGTTGTAATCTAAGGATGCATTCATTTTGGCGCCTAGACTATTTCACTCCCATATGCTCGAGTACAGAATGCATAGAGCCTTCGATTGCAGCTGATCCTTTGAAGGAGATTATATTTCCATCTATTTCTGAATCATTGCCGCTTATTGCTCCGTGGAAGAGCTGCACAACCCTCTGGGTCTCCTTATCTTCAGGAGCCGCTATCTTCTTACCCTTTATTACATTGGCTTTTGCTGCTATCTTCTGTGCGTTGCCTATCGCGATTATGTATTTGTGCAATGAATTGAATTTGTTCAATACATCAAAAAACGGTCTGAATTCCTGCAGCTTATACGTTTCTACGCCCGGGCCGTCAATGAGTGCAATTCCACTGTATTTGGCCGGATCGATTTTGTTTGCATTTATGTCTGGCATGTATCTGGCGCCATGAGCACCTACGCATTCCTTTGTGCTGTAGCTTGTTATTACTGGCTTTATGCCCCATCGCTCAAAAAACATCTTCAATACGCTTACGGATTCATCCTTGAAGTCATTTGGGGGTATGAATATCAGGAACTCCATAATAATATCTATTCATAACAAGCTTAAAAACCCTTTGCCGATAGGAACTGCGCGTTATCTAGCTTTCTAGCATATAAGGAGCAAGGTAGTAAGATAGTGATGCGTCGCCGATTTTGTAGTCAATTTTTATGGGTTCCTCTGTCTTTAAGGAGAGCTGAATCGTATTGCTTTGTGGGCATGCCCTGACTATCCTTTCAAGATATTCGAGATTGAATGTGGCGGCCGAAGGTTTTAACACGTTCATCTTTTTAACAAAATCTGTATTGCCCGGGTGCTCTTCTTCAAGCTCTGCTGCATCGCCTTTGGCAGATATTTTGAAGCTGTCCTTCTCTGTCTTAAAGCCTATTAAGTTGGATAATGAAGTTGCATCTTTAAGTACTTCTTTGAATGAGTCGCTTTTGAGCTCTACCTGAGACTCGAACTCTATCTTAGGCTCTTTATCTGCCTCCTTCTTCACTTCTATCATAGGCAGCTTATATCTCCTTCTGCTGTTTTCGCCTATAAACTCTATAGTTAGCTTATTGCCCGAATCCTTCATAGATAGCTGCTCGTTGTTTCTTGAACTAGACAATATCTTGTTGAAGCTCTCTATACTTACCCCAACTGTAGACTGCTTGTCAACTTCATATTTGGAGAATGCTTTGTTGGGTATGAAGAAAGATACCATGCTTATACCTGATGGATCCATCGCTTTGAGAGATATGCCTTCTTTTGATACGTTGAAGGCACCTTCATCTACCAAAGTAGCTATAGACCCTATGCAGTCTCTCCAATATCTAGCATCATCTATCTTTATTTCGAACACAGAACCACACAGTAGCAGTATATCTATTCTCTCATAAAGGAATAAAAACATTTGTACTGCACAGATAGATGTCTCAAATCTGCAATTTGCAAAATTCATAGAATTTTTCAGGATTACGACTCTTTACGGGGCATATAGAAAAGGGTATTAATTACAGTTGATAGCTTTTGTATGATTATATGGAGAAAACCTTGAGATTAAGGCATACCAACAGTATGGACTTGCGAAAAAGTTTACGAATAAATATAGGTATAGAAGATTCGGGTAATGGTTTAACTGGAATTCCTTCAGAGACTATTATGCACAGCAGCGGCGGAAGGCAGTTAGATAAATATATTATAGATGAAGGAGATGAAGATGAAGATGAAGCTGCTGAAATGCATGAGAAGTTAAACAAGGAAACCGTGAGGGAGCTGATAGCAAACCTATCTTATAATATAAAGAGGACGAGATATGAGCATGGTTTGCTGTATAGCGGGAAATTTTTGAATAGTTTTAAAATTGAGCTTGGGGAATTGATATATGGAACCTCAGGCATCTATGTAGCGTCGAGAGATTTACATGAACATGAAGATATTAGCGGAGGCCGGAAGCTAAATCAAAAAAGGCAGGTTGTTTTATCTATGCTAAATTCGGCTCAGAACGAACCTAAAAAACTAGAAGATATTGAATTCGTAAAAAAGTTGCTTTTATGCATAGACTCTTGGTTGGCTGAAGCCTCAGCGCAACTCCATTTATTCATACCAGAGGCTGATCCGTCACAGTCTTATAGTTGATGGATTGCGGTTTCTTTTTATATTTCATTTTTAGGATCAAGCAACTTATTTAATGCCTTTTTATCCAGAATACCCATCTCGAGACATACCTCTTTTACGGTCTTATTGCTTTTGTATGCTAATCTCGCTATTTCTGCTGCTTTCGCATATCCAATTTTCCGTGTTAATGCCGTTGTTATTGAAAGATCGTGATGGAGATTTTCTCTTATCTTTTTTGTATTTGCTTTTATTCCTTTTATGCATTTTTGAGTAAATATGTTAAGCCCATTTGAGAAGATCTCTATAGAAAATAGCAGATCATGCGCTATTAGAGGCATGTATACATTTAATTGAAGCTGGCCCGAATCAGCCGCTTTGTCTATAGCATACGAATAGCCAAGTGTTTGGAAACATATCATATTCATCATTTCAGCTGCACTTGGGTTTATTTTTCCTGGCATTATTGAAGAGCCGGGAATTAGTTCTGGCAGATAAATCTCTCCTATCCCTCCTGCAGGTCCTGATGAGAGAAGACGTAAGTCATTCGCGATTTTATTTACTGTTATTGCACATTCCTTAAGGGCGTCAGAAAGATGTAGCTCGTCCTCCTGGTTTGGCATTATTTTAAATGTGTTGTCTGTAATAAAGAAGTGTGCGTTTAGAATTTTATTTATGTTGGCAACTGCAGCTTTAGCATAACCTTTTGCTGCATTTATACCAGTCCCTACGGCGGTGCCACCTAAAGGTATTTCTAATAGCGATTCTGCCGAATTCCGAATATTTTCTTCTGCTTTTGCTACTGCACCGGCGTATCCCTTGAACTCCTGCCCCAATGTCATTGGAACCGCATCTTGAAGATGAGTCCTGCCCACCTTTATCACATTATTGAATTCTCTGGCTTTGCTATTTAAGGCTGAATGAAGCGCTTTTAAACTTGGGAGGAGCTTTTTATTTACATCAATATAGCATGCCATATGCACCGCAGAATGATATGTGTCGTTTGTGGACTGACCCATGTTGACATGATCATTTGGATGAACTAGCCTATAATCGCCTTTCTTTCCATGGAGCAGTTCTATTGCCCTATTCGCTATCACTTCATTTAAATTCATATTTAAATTTGTGCCGGCCCCGGCTTGGAATACATCTATATTGAACTGGTCGGAGAGCCGACCATTTGCCACCTCTTTGCAGGCTTCCGTTATCGCCTTGCCTATCTTGGGGTCTAGTTTTCCTAATGAAACGTTAGCCATTGCAGCCGATTCCTTAAGAACTGCATATGCATATATCATAGTTTTACTTATCTTCATCCCTGATGCATTAAAAATATCTAGGGCTCTTTGGGTCTCTGATCCATAATATGCATCTTCTGGCACCTTAACTTCTCCAAGAACATCCTTCTCTACTCTGAATCTCATGTTGATTCCTTCTTCAGATCTCTTTTTATAGCTTCATTCTTCATCAGCTGGATGGCCGTTGCAGGATCTACCCCTTTTGGGCAGACTTTTGAGCATGCGCCTGCAAACTCACATCCCCATATTCCGTCTAGCGTGTCTACATGATCTATTCTCTTGGCACCAAGCTGATCCCTAGAGTCTTTGTAATATCTATATGATTGCGATAATGGCTGCGGCCCTATAAAATTGGGATTTGTATTGACTACCGGGCATGCGTCCATGCAAAGCCCGCACATTATGCAGTAAGAGTATGGAAGGAATTTCTCTATTTCAGCTTGTTTTTGCTGGTATTCGTGTTCTGCAGCATATTGTTCTTTTTTATCTATCCTGTAAAGCTCTGGCTTTATGGATATGTGCTTGCTGAAAAAATCATCAAAGTCTGTAACGAGATCTTTGAGGAGAGGGTGCGCCTCCATAGGGCCTACTTCTATTTTCCCATTTATCCCATTCTTTACGGAATTTGCTTCGCATGCGAGCATCGGCTTGCCATTTATGACCATGCCACACGATCCGCATATTCCCATCCTACAGCTATATCTGAATGAAAGCGTCTGATCGCCCAAAGATTTTGCATCCAAAAGCATATCAAGCACTGTTGTAAATCTGCTTGCGCCCATGAGGTAGGTTTGCTTTTCCATCTGCTTTGTGTGGTTGTTGAATCTTGTCACTATAAGCTCTATCTGGGTTTCGTGCTTGCTTGGTAACTTTACTTCTTTAGTCCTTGCTGTGGAGCCGGACTGCATCTCTAATATTGGACTTTTACGGTAGCCCCTAGCGTATACTTCTATGTATCCCGTTATTCCGAATACCAGCAGTCCTGCTATTATAATGGGCAGCAATACGTAATATCCAATCCATGGAACTAATGCGTAAGAAATAACATAGAGTAGCATTAAGGCAGGCACTCCCATCATAGCCGCATACATTGGTGCTACTAAAATTGATGCTTTCATACAAACCACAGTATTGATACGGTAATAAGCCCAGCTATCCACACGATTATTGTAAGATATGGGAATGCTTTATAAAATGGGCTTAGCGGGTGCTGCTCATATTTCGCTGCTATTTCCATGTACATCTTATTTAACCTGCCATGGACAAATCCTTTTGTAGCGATTATTGATAGCCCTTTGGATGTTTCGAATACCTGTGGCATGAAAAGCACCCAAACGAGTATGAATATTAGTTTTGATATTAATGATATGGTTTCTGATGGATAAAGATACTGCACTGCAAATACTACGGCCGCAATTATTGCAACGGGGATCAACATCCTGTAAAAAAGCATGTGGATATAGCTCTCTTTATAGAAATCCCATAGCCTAGATATTCTGGATTGCCCTCCCCTTAAGTCGTATGTCTCTTTTTCCATATTTTCACTAATATGTCCTGGGCTGCGGCTTCCATTTGGTTATCTTAACTGGGATGTATGCGAATTTTGGGCCACCCCTGGACAAAAATGCTATTGTGTGCTTCAGCCATTCTTTATCATTCCTCTCTTTATATTCTACTACTGAATGCGCGCCCCTGCTCTCCTTCCTTTTTATAGCGCCTGCTGTTGCAACCTCTGCTAGATCAATAAGGTTACTTATCTCAAGAGCGTCTCTTAGATTTGTATTAAATAATTTCCCCTTATCTTCTATCTTCATATTTGCTGCCTCTTCTTTCAACTTTTTTATCTTTTTAAGTGCTTGCTTCATCCCTTTTTGCGTGCGGAACACATACATGTGCTCTTCCATAACTCTCTGCATCTCTTCGCGTATACGGTACGGGCTGTGTTCTCCATCCTTACCTATGAACCTGTTTAGGCGCTCATCTGCTTTGTATGCCATCTCTTTCAATATGGTTTGTGGCACATGGTTGCTTCCTGATGCAATCCTTGCAGCTTCGATGCCGACTATCCTGCCCCACACCGCGCATTGGCTCAGCGAATTGCTTCCAAGCCTATTAGACCCATGGACACTTACACATGCACATTCACCTGCTGCAAAAAGCCCATGCACATGCTCTTTTAGACTACGCTGCATTATCCTGCCATTTATATCCGTATGTATGCCGCCCATGGTAAAATGCGCTGCGGGTCTAACTGGAATAGGTTCTTCTGCTGGATCCAATCCTATGCTTTTCATTGTTATCTCGCGTATCATTGGAAGTCTGAAATCGAGCTTCTCCTTTCCCAGATGCCTAAGATCTAGGTCTACATACTTCATATCAGATCCTTTTTGGACAAGACCGTTGCCCTTGTTTATTTCTGTTATTATAGCCCTTGATACTATGTCTCTTGGAGCGAGTTCCATTTTCGACCTTGCATAATCCTTCATAAATCTTGTGCCTTTTGAGTTTCTTAGATATCCGCCTTCGCCTCTAGCGGCTTCTGTTATAAGTATGCCGCTTGGGACCAGCGCGGTAGGGTGAAATTGTATGAATTCCATGTCTTTAAGCGGGAGACCGGCTCTATATGCGAGTGCAATTCCATCTCCTGTGCTTGAATAAGAGGTTGTCGTGAAACCAAAAACCCTTGCATATCCGCCAGTTGCAATTATACATGCTTTGGTCCTGAATACCACGCGTTCTCCTGTAGATAAATCAAAACCATAAAGTCCTGCAACCCTATTCTTATCCAGCAACAGGTCAGTCATATAATATTCGTGAAATATTTTGATGTTGTCTAAACTTGTCAAATAGTCATATAGCGCCCGCATCATGAAAAAGCCGGTTTTGTCTGCTGCAAATGCGGTTCTTTTGACGCTCATGCCGCCGAATGCCCTGAATAGTATGTCACCATTCTCCTCGCGAGTCCAAGGAACACCTATGTGCTCGAAAAAGCGTATCTCTTTTGGCGCATTCTTTACAAGGATCTCAACCGCATCCTGATCAGCTAGATAATCCGATCCCTTTACAGTATCGAATGCGTGCAAATCGTATGAATCATTATTTTGGCCTGGATATAACACACCCGATATCCCGCCTTCTGCTGCAACAGAATGGCTACGCATTGCATGCAATTTGCTTATTATTGCAATTCTAGTTCCTTTTTTTGAGGATTTGCTGGCATGTATTGCTGCAGACATGCCTGCAATTCCGCTTCCTATAATGACAATATCATAGTCAAATATCTCCATAAAGCTCAGATGCTCATACTTTCTTGTTTAGCCTTTCGATCTGTTTTTCTATTTTATTGTACCTTACCAACATTTTCCTTACCTCTGCTTTCATTTCCTTCCTGCTAATATTTTTCTGCGCTACACCATCTTTAGATGCTGCTTCGGATACTGCTATTGCAACCTTGTATGCAAGGTTTATGTAATCCTTCTGTTTATCATATTTCGGTATTATATAGTCCTTCGAAAGGCTTGCTTTGTTTATGCTTGATGCTATAGCATCGCTAGCTGATATTATCATGTTTTTGGTTATTTTTGATGCCCTGCACGACAGTAGTCCTCTGAAAAAACCGGGGAATGCAACATAGTTGTTCACTTGGTTCGGCCTGTCACTCCTTCCTGTTGCAACTATTGCTGCACCTGCATCAAGGGCTTCCTCATACTCTATTTCGGGGTTGGGATTGGCTAA
>JAKASM010000009.1 GCA_021819045.1 Microcaldota archaeon
CATGGCCGGTACTGAGTGCAACCGAAGCCCCGAATATAGATACGGCCATATACAGGCTGAGGATATTCGGAAAAGTTGGCAAGGAGATGTCGTTCAGCTGGAGCGAATTAATGAAGATGCCTATAATAAAAAAGAAACTCGATATGCATTGCGTTACCAGGTGGAGCAGGATAGGAGACGAATGGGAAGGGATCTCCCTCCCTTATATCCTAAACATGGCAGAGCCAAAAGGCAGATACCTTATGCTATGGTCCTCCTATGTTGATTATTCCGCCAACGTTCCAATGGATTACATAAATGATGACTGCATGCTTGCTTTCAAAGTGAATGGGAAGCCTCTCGAACCAAAGCATGGAGGCCCCATAAGGGCATTTATCCCCACGCTTTATCTCTGGAAAAGCACAAAGTGGATAGATGGGATAGAGGTCATAGAAGAAGACAAGCCCGGATTTTGGGAGCAACGCGGATACAACATGAGAGGCGACTATTGGAAAGAGGAAAGATATTGGGAAGGAATCACTTTTGTTGACAAACTTCTGCACAGGCAGAAAAAGATATAAAGTAAAACGCAGAATGCATTCTGATAAAATGCGACAGAGTGAAATAGGCAAAATTTCCATAAACAAAAACATAAAGATCCGATATTACAAGTTCACCGATGTATTCAAAGGCTTCGAGAATGTAGATGCGGTGAAAAGACTATTCGGAAAAGACACGAAAAAGATATTGTCAAAGCTTAAAGTCATGCTATTTTCAAGCAAATGGGGATATCTATGGGTGGACGACAGGAATATGTCGCTGGGGTGCAATTACGACTACATAAAGAAGGCGGACAAGCGTTACGTGTACCTCGATGTAATACATGAATTGACACACATAAAGCAGGGCATGGAGGGAAGGAACCTATTCGATGATAATTTCGAGTATGTCGACAGCCCTACAGAAATAGAAGCTTACAGAGAAGGAGTCGCGGAGGCTAAGCGGATAGGTATGTCCAACAGTGAAATAATAGAATACCTAAAGGTAGACTGGGTAGAGGAGAAGGATTTCAAAAAGTTGCTAAGGGCAGTAGGTCTTGCTTGATTTGTACGTGTTTTGATGGAAATAGGGCTAAGAATAGAAAGACACTTGCGCATTATCCTTTCAATAATTCTTGTAATCTTGCCTCTAATTACTATATACGTGCTTTTTCACTTCAGAGGTCCTCAATGGGACCTTACTGCACATTCATTGTTGGGCAAGTCTCTCTTAAACTATCTAACGCATAGTGCGGTAGGAGCAAAAACCGCATTTGTTGGGGAGTATTTAAATAATCTAATATATTACGCAGAGCCATACCGTGCGCCATTAAGCACGCCAATATTCGCCTTACTATCCATTTTCTTCGCAGAGCCAGTTCTGCCATATATGATTCTTGTATATCTGGGAGCGGTAGCAGCTCTGTACAAACTTGGCAGGCAGACAGGAATAGATACTCTGATCATATTCTCCGCATTCCTTAATCCATATGTCTTGTATTTCTTCTTTGTGCCCAATGGAATGGAAGGGCTGTCAATAATATTTGTGCTGCTGGCGCTCACGCTATTATACAAAAAACGCAGCATATCCGGTGTCTTCCTTGCTATGGCCAGCCTTGCCAAATATCCAGCGCTCATATTGCTGCCATTGGTACTACTTTTAGGTACGAAAAAGAAAATAATTTCAGGGTTGATATTTGAGGTTGCAACGATATCGCCATGGCTTCTTTTCAACTATTTTGTGTATGGTAACCCTTTATACGGGTATGAGGCAGCGCTTTCAAATGCGGTAACATCGGGAGGTTATACCATAGTCCATCCTTTTGCAGTGCTTGCAGTAATAGGGTACCCTCTCGCTCTATGTTTAATAGGAATAGCGGCATGGGTTAGTAAAAAGAAAAATAAGGCAATGCCCCATTTCAGAAATAAATACAAAGTATTTGCTGTGTTTTTTGCGCTTTCCCTAATAGGCTATGCCTTTGTTTTGCCGCACAACGATTTCTTTACCCAAGAAAGATTTGGTTATCTCTTTTCCACAGCATTCATAATAATTTCGGCATCTTTTCTTACAGACGTGCTCCCTAAAAAGCTGCATATTGAGCGGTATATAGCAGTAGCTGCAATAATGGTGCTTGTCGTAGGCCTCTACTACACATACATCACATCGAGCACTAGTGTTGTAGAATATTATAATTCAAACAGCCCCAACAATGTATATACGCAAGCGTACAGCGAACTCTCACTATTGGGATTCGGAGGATGCAGGTTCATATCTAATGCGTGGATCCCAATGCTTTATCAGCACATGAATGCATACTCGCCATTCATAAGATACTCAAGCAAAACAATAACTCCTATAGTAATAAGGCTGCTTGCGCACCACGGGATAAATTATACAGAATTTACAGAAGAACAGGCAAGATATCCTATAGTTGTCATAGAAGGGGCAGGTGTATCCCCATCACTTATAATAGGGCTTAAAAATTCCACACTATCATATAATACTTCATACATACAGATATACCTGCCTAAAAATGTAACATGCTACGCACCAACACTGTATCCTGCAGGATGATGTGCAATTACATGAAAAAAATAAACGAATATCTATGGGAGATAGAAAAGGATGCCTCTGCAGGAATGAATGTTCCCGTCAGGATCTTTGCAAACTCCAGATTAATGGCAGGAATGCAGAACGATAGGACGCTAAAGCAAGCCACAAACGCCGCATGCCTTCCCTCCATACAAAAAAACATGCTTGTGATGCCGGATGGACATGAAGGATACGGCAGCCCTATAGGTGGAGTAGCGGCATTCGAGGCAGAAAATGGAATAATATCACCAGGATTTGTCGGATTCGACATAGGATGCGGTGTAAGGCTGATCAGAACAAATATGACGTACACAGATCTAAAGCCAAAGCTTGGTCAGCTTATGGATGCCATGTTCAGGAATGTGCCTAGTGGAGTCGGGAGCAAGATGAATCTAGGATTGACACAGAAAGACCTTGATAATATATCAAGCTATGGCATCGGCTATATAATAGACAAGGGCTACGGCTTCCCCGAAGATTCAGAAGCGGTAGAGGAAGGAAAAGCTATGGATGGTGCAGATATAAGCAAAGTCAGCAATTTGGCTAAAACCAGGGGGCTGCAGCAACTAGGCACTCTTGGTGCAGGAAACCATTTTGCAGAGATTCAAAAAGTTGACAGAATACTGGATGAGAGAGGTGCAAAACTATACGGCCTTGATGAGGGGATGGTTGTGATAATGCTGCACAGCGGCTCAAGGGGTTTTGGCCACCAGATATGCAGCGACTATATACGGGCGCTAATGGAATATCAGGCAAAGCACAGCATAAAAATGAAGGATCCAGAGCTCAGCTACGCACATATAGGAAGCAGGGAGGCAGATGACTACTGGAAAGCGATGTGCGCAGCAATAAATTTTGCATTTGTTAACAGGCAGATCATGACCCATTTCATAAGGAAAAGCTTTGCCGATACATTCAAAAGGAGCGCAGAAGAGCTTGATATGCGGCTGGTCTACGACCTATGCCACAATACGGCAAAACTGGAGGAGCACGAGGTGGACGGAAAAAGAATGAAGCTCTATGTGCACAGGAAGGGTGCAACAAGGGCATTTGGGCCAGGCAGGAAGGAGGTGCCGAAAGAATACCGGCAATACGGCCAGCCTGTTCTAATACCTGGCAGCATGGGCACTGCAAGTTATGTGCTCGCAGGAAATGCGGATAGCATGGTCGAGACATTCGGCTCGTCATGCCATGGTGCAGGCAGGGTCATGTCAAGGCACCAGGCACTGAGAGAGATAACCTCATCAAAGACTTTGGAAGAGATGAAGAGAAAAAGCATAGAGATAAGAGTGAGGAGCAAAAAACTGATAAGTGAAGAGGCAGAGTGGGCTTACAAGAATGTAGATGATGTGGTTGCTAGCATAGAGGGTGCTAAAATTTCCAGGATAGTTGCAAGGCTTGCGCCCATAGGAGTTACAAAAGGGTAACCTTTTCTTGCAAACTCTTTTAAATAAGATAATTCTATTTTATTTGATAGCATGGTAATGGGATCGCTTCCAGAGCAGGTTGATGTTGCTGTAATCGGAGGCGGAGTCGGCGGCTATGTTGCTGCGATCAGAGCTGCACAGCTGGGCAAAAGTACAGCACTGGTGGAGAAAGAAAAACTCGGAGGGCATTGCCTTAATTATGCATGCATACCTTCAAAGACGCTTATCCACATATCTGACATATTTTACCAAGCACAGCATTCGCAGAAGTTCGGAATAGACATAGGCTCAGCATCTATAGACGCGAAGAGAATGCTCGAGTGGAGAGTTTCTGTCTCAAAGAAGCTGGAGGACGGTGTTGCATTCCTTTGCAAATCAAACGGAGTTGAGATATTAAAAGGTACAGCAACATTTCTGTCTTCAAATACATTACAATTGACCGATGGAATAACACTTGAATTTAAAAAAGCGATTATAGCAACAGGATCTAACCCTCGTCCTCTAAACGGTTTCGAATTCAATGACACGATAATCGACTACAAGCAGGCGTTGCTTCTTGACAGGATACCAAAGAGTATGCTGATAATAGGTGCAGGGTATGTTGCTGTTGAGATAGGCACTCTTTACGCAAAGCTAGGCACAAAGGTCACAATACTGGCTAGGTCTGATGTCCTATCCCACTTCGACAGGGATGCAGTCGCTCTGGTTAAAACCAAAATGGAAGCTTTGGGTGTGAAAATAATTACCGGTGTGACGCCTACAGAAAGAAAAGGGAATTCAGTATCTCTAAGCAATGGCAGCAGTATAGATGCAGAGATAATCGTCGTGGCTACAGGTTTGTATCCATATACTGAAGGATTAGGCATTCAAAACACCAAAGTAAAAATGGATGAAAAGGGTTTCATAAAGGTGGACGAGCATCTTCAGACGTCAGACCCAAACATATTTGCAGTAGGAGACGTAATAGGAGAACCTATGCTTGCGCACAAAGCGATACGGCAGGGCGTTGTTGCTGGCGAGGCAGCTTCAGGGCTGAATTCAGAATATTCCAACATAGTCGTGCCGGCGGTCATATTCTCCGACCCGGAGATAGCAATAGCAGGTACGGTAGAGGAGAAAGAAGGGGTAAAAGTCATAAAATTCCCTCTAAGCGGACTGGGCAGGGCGGTCGCACTTGACGCAACGAAAGGATTTGTAAAGATTGCATATGAAGACGATGGCCTAGTAAAGGGAATTGAGATTGTTTCACCAGATGCGAACTCAATGATTGCTGAGGCGGCTCTAGCTATAGAGATGGGCGCAACTATTGAGGACATAGCCGACACCATACATCCGCACCCTACATACAGCGAAGGAATCCAAGAAGCAGCAGAAGCGGCATTGGGGAGGGCCATACACTTCTTTTACGGTAAGCAGAGCAAATAAGGCATAAGGCAGTATGATATGGATTATGACTCGGACTTTACGGATGAGTTTGCTCAGACCTCTTTGGGAGACATGCATTTCAAGCATCACAAAGGAGGCGGAGAGAAGATAATATTCATCCACGGTCTCGGGGGTAGCACTATGGCATGGAAACGCCTCATGGAGCTTATGCCGGATGACTTAGACATATATCTTGTTGACATGCTAGGGCATGGCCAATCTGCTGCTCCGGATGTAGACTATACCATAAGCATACAGTTCCAATTCCTAAGAGAGTTTATAGCACTCCAGAACAACGGAGACAGTTTCATATTTGGCCATTCATATGGCGGATGGGTGGCATCTTATTATGCATCGCAGCCTTGCGGACTAAAAGGCCTAATACTAGAGGATACTGCTGGTATAAAGGAACAGCTTGATGACCTTGCATCTTCAGGAAGGCTGCAAACTGATAAGGAGAGGCTTCTGGCATCGGTCATGGAACTAAACAACAACAAAGAAAGCGTAATGAGGAGTGCAATCTTCTCCGATCAGCAGAATGAGACCATATCCGGAGAGATGTTGGCAGCAATAAAGAAGCCGGTAAGGCTGATATGGGGAAGGAATGACGCAATTGTTCCTCTAAACTACGGTATAATCTTAAGTAAAAAGCTAAACTCAAAGATCGACATAATAGACGGTGCAGGCCACGAGCCGCATTATGAGCAGCCAGCAAAGGTCAAAACTTCATTAATGGAATTCATATCTAGGGCAGCTTACCCTGCTCAATAAATCCTAGCAGTTCGGGCATTCTATCTATGCGCCTAAGATGGGGGGCTTCCACCCGCTTTCCTTCGAGCTTGGTTTTCAGGTAGTTTGCAACTGCATTTCTATCAGCTTCGCTTTCCACTTCCAGAACCTCTCCACATTTTTCCTCGGCAGCAGCCCCGCAATAATCGAGTGCCTCTGCCATTAAATTCTCTTTAAGCTTCTCTGTCCCGTAACCTCTGACCTCCAGTCTTTTTTCCAATGTTTTAAGGTCGCATCTTACTACTATTCCTATGTCATATCTAATATCCAACTCACATGCAAGATGCCCCACTACAAGAACTGCACCGTTTTTAACACTCTCCTTTGCCAGCTGCTTGATCTTGCTGGTCAAAGGACGTATCTTCGCTACTTTCGCACCATCAATGTCTACCTTAGAGAACAGCCTGTATGATTCTATTATAGAGTTTATTTCTATAAGAGGAATCCCAAGAGCATCTGACAGCTCCTTTGCAAAAGTGCTTTTGCCGGTACCCGGCGTGCCTGTAACAGCAACAAAAAGTCCCTGCCTAGTTATCTTTATGCTAACCACTCACAAAACGTGCAGCAGCATCAAAAATGCCGTTTAGTTCCTCCCTCGCCAATTCTAGGTTCAACGCGTCACTCTGGGAAAGATGCACATTTACCAAATAATTCTTGGCTCCGCTGAAAAGCCAAGAGCCGATTGTCTTATCCTTGAAGCTGTAGCTGAAATCAGCAACTAGGTCAGATTTCATTACAAGCCTCTCCACCAACTTCATCGTCTGGTCATCAACAGAATCCAACTCTATTATCTCTTCTCTTGCGGTGTCTCTGGTCACATTATATGGTTTTATAATAGGAACGCCATGCTGCTTCGCTTGCATTGAGAGGTTCTGCGCAAACTGCCTTGTCATGGAATCTGCCCTTGACAAGTCATCCTCCATGTCCCTAGCCTCTTTCGGAATTGAACCAAGGGCATTGTCTATGTACTTGTTTGCATACTCCTTCATATTCGAAATTGTGACTCCGATATCTGGCCTGCTTGCGTATTTGTCAAGGTTGTTAATAGCATCAGATATTGGGATGGCAAAACGATCGCCAGCCTCCTTATCCATATCCTTGAGCAAAGATTGCGTATAATCGCTGATCAGCTCAGCCATCCTCACACCAATATTACTTAAAAGCTAAAAGTATTTAAAACTCTTAGGCCCAAGAAATCCGCGTATTTCAAGGAATAGAAGGAATCGAACCGCAACACTATAACTAATTCATATAATAAAGTATATAAAAATGAACTGCGAGATACGCCGCATGCGAATAGATAAAGATATAAACTCATCAAGAAATATACTCAACAGAGCCGGGCGTGCTTGCCCTAAGTAACGTTCAGCGAGTGTGCAATAACTCAAAATGAGGCAGCCATCGGGGAGCCGAGGGCATACTTCTACAGAGGAAGAAGCCTCGGGTTTTAGCCGAGTGGATGCCACTATTAATGGTGAACATATGCCGACTGATGATAATGCCTCAGTAAAAGCGAGGATACAGAAAGATATAACCTCTTTTCATGCAAATTTTGCAGCTATATCTTCATTGCGGAAAGACGCCAAGGTCGCCAAGATGGTAGAGATGTCGCTGATGTATGCCAAGGACGCTAAAAGCTATCTAGAAAAAAATGACCTATATACTGCTTTCTCATGCATATCCTATGCGCATGGCATACTCGATGCAATAAAGAACATATTTGGTGAGTGACTGTATAAAGAGGGTAACGCAGCCATAATACAGCAGGCAGCATTTCTAAACCCAAAAGCAAAATTTATACGTGACCTTAGCGTTGCATTTGTTAAAACAAAGGCAAAAAAGGATAGCAAGATATTAGATGCAACTGGAGGGACCGGAATACGCGGCATAAGATACATATTGGAGGCAAAAATTAATGATACAACAATAATCGACATGAACCCAATGGCTGTCAAAGCAATAAAAAAGAATGCGTCATTGAACCGTATAAAGCCAAATGTGATAGAAACTTCCTTTCAGGAGTTTGCAAGCAAGTCAAAAGAGAAGTTTGATTTCATAGATATAGACCCATTTGGCGGACTATATCCGTATGTGTATGATTCAATGAAAATAGCAAAA
>JAKASM010000010.1 GCA_021819045.1 Microcaldota archaeon
CACCTCTATGTCTATATTGTCTATCTTGCTGCCAAGATCAGATACTGCTTGGGCATAGTTCATTCTCATCCTTGCAAGATGCTTAGGATTGTGGTTAAAAGCCTCTCCCAAAGCTTCATATTCAACCTTCTCATTCTGTTCATCATTATAGCCCCATACATATACAATTTTTGTATTTGCAGAACTTTTCTGTATAAGGTCTATTATCCTGCTGAGGTGCGGTTTCATCATTACTACTGCCTGGTCTAAATCATCTACATTTTCAGCAATCAGCAGGTTCCTTGCCCTGTAGCTTTTTGTCTCGTATTTCGGCACTTCTGGAAGCACCTGCCTGAATACTATCAAATCAGGAGCCAGCCCCTGGGATATTCTGTCTTTTAACAGAGAGTATATTCCTAGAAGGTTATCTTCACCAAAATAAGATACGCCGCCGCCCAGCTCGCCTATATTCCATATCCTTGCGCGCCTTTCAGGCTGTACGGAAGCGGTAGAATGCCCTTTTGAAAACGCAGTGGCCCCTCTAATGAGGCTAATTCCTGTTGTATCCTCCTCCGCCATTAAACCAAGCAGAATTAAACGTGAAGCCATCCATGGTCATCCCACCGCTAAACTACCCCGTGCTTCTATTTTTTGGTAAGATATTTATAGATTCCTTTTTTCTTCCGCCAAAGTTGGTAATGGCGATTGCACTTACAGCACATAAACTATTCTGCTGCCTTCGGTCTCAAACTCTACAGGTATCTCTCTCAGACCTCTCAGCAGCTTCCTTATGCCCTTCTGCTTTTCGCGAGGAGCAAGCAGCATCAGGAAGCCTCCTCCTCCTGCTCCGAGTATTTTGCCTCCAATCGCGCCGTTTTTCCTTGCAGCGCTGTACCACATGTCGATGTCAGGGTTTGTCACCCCTTCAGCAAATCTTTTCTTAAGCATCCATCCATCATGAAGCAAGCTTCCTAACCTTTCCCAGTCATGCTCCTCAATGGCGTTCTTTGAGTCTTTTGCAAGGATCCTGACCCTGTCGTACTCCTCAAGCCTCTGCTCTACATTCCTCGCCTGCCTTGTGTGTATTTCAGCAGATGATCTCTCCAATCCTGTGTAGAAAAGCATCAGGTGCGACTCAAGATCCCTCATTGCATCATGATCTATCTTTATGTCATCAACCGACACGCTGCCGTCTCTGCCGAATTCCATATATTTAAGGCCGCCGTAAGCTGCAATGTACTGGTCCTGCTTGCCACCAGGCTCCTTCAGCCTTTCCCTCTCAATTAAGCACGCTTCATCAGCAAGCTGCCTCTGCGTTACATATTCTCCTTTCCTGCCATGAAGCGCATTCAGCACCCCAACAAGGAAGCTGCTGCTAGACCCGAGCCCAGTACCGCGTGACGGTATCTCTGTAATGCTTACTATTTGTATGCCGCCGCCTACTCTGAGTAGCCTCACTGCCTCCCTAACAGTTGGGTGCTCTATCTGATCCACTGATTTTAGAGCATTCTCAGTCTTTGAATAGCTGACTCTTATCTCATCTGGATAGAAGTTGTTGCCTGCTATTACATATATATAGTGCCGTATTGCCGCATTGGTAACTGCACCAGGTCCGTGTTCCATGTAGTATGAAGGTGTATCTGTGCCGCCTCCGGCAAAGGTTATCCTAAGCGGTGTTTTAGTCATTACAATCCTTTTGCTGTCCATACCGCAGCCACACTCACAAGACTTTACCCATCTGATATATAAAAACTTTTAGGTGCAAGAAAACCAGCCTTTCAATGCAGCGGATGAATTGGTTGCAGACAAATAAGCCATGTACCTGTCATGCCAGTTCTTTATCCTGGCATACACCCCTCGCTATGAAAACTCGGCACTTGACAAGTGCTGCCCTGAGTCGCGGCTGAGGATCCTGCGCTGACTGTCTCTTTCATTATTATTCAACCTCTCCTTTATTATGCAGCACACAGTTTCGGCTGCACTCCGGATATCTGAAGAATTGTCTACTATGTGGAAATTGGCGCCCATGTATCCCCTAAGCAGCGCCACATGCCTTGAATCATCCTGCTCGATCATTAGCTTGTGTATCCTGTCCTTTCCCTCCTTCCGTTCCGCAAAGCGCTGCCTGAGTATACCGGTGTCTGCAGTCAAGTATATGAAAAGCTCTGGTCTAACCATGCCTGCCCATGCCGATATCGCAGAGTAGGCAAGCCTGGATGGCGCGTGCCTGGCAACTCCGCCAAGCGCAATGCTTGCGGCATCCATCATGAACGAGAATGCATATGGGGAACGCTGCAGCAGCATTACTTCATACCTGGCATCGTTCTGCCAGGCGCTTGCCTCGAGTGCCACGTAGCTCAGGGTATGCCGTATGCCTGACACTGCAAGCTCCCTGAACGAGTTTATCTCGGTGTCTGGAAACCTCCTCAATAGGCCTGCGAGCATGCCCTTCTCCAGGGCGAATGCCTTAGCATCAAGTGCAGGAATTCCATCCGACCGCAGCATTGACTCGACTTCATGCGATATTGTAGTCTTTCCTGAACAAGGCTTGCCATCCACTATAACCCTTAGGGCCATATGCGCTTTTTTGTGGCTGTGATATATATAGATTTCGGCAAAGTTGGCTTTGCTCATAAAGCCCTTTCTTGCTCAAGAGCGTAAAGAACTGCTCAGAAAGTCATTTGCCCTTAAGGCTCTTTGATTAGTTTATTGCTAATAACTATTGGTATTATAGTGATAATTGCCATGATGACACGAAGAGTGCAAAGAATAGCAATCCACTCCGCCCATGCGACAACAAAGCGATCGCATAACTTATTGTTGCAACCTACCAAGCCAAAACTGCCATAAAGAAAGCGCCTTTGAGTGTGGAGGTCATATAATCGGCAGCCTACGCCGATCTATTCGGTTCCAATAACCATTTTCCTAATTAAGCGCATATACCTGTCGTCTTTTCGACGGTGTTTTTCGGCATATATCTCTCTTATCATTTCGTGGAACTCCAGACTGGGGTATGCTGCTCCTTTTTCTTTCTTCATATAGTCGCCTACTTACATAGTATAATTGCAGATATATATAGAACAATATGATATTTATTTATTTCTACGCAATGCCCTTATTGGCAAGCTATAAATATGTTGAATTACGCTATATATAAAGTCGATACTCATGAATTACAAAACAAATAATAATGAGTACAATATACCCCTTTATGTATTTGCTGAAGTCTACGAGAAGCTTTCAGAGTCATTGCAAACTAAACCTATAGTAATAGGCGGAAGGGCGGTAAATTTCCTATGCTATAATGATACAAGGCCTAGCAATGATATAGACGTTGTTATAAATAAAAACCCGACAGACGCGGCGGCCGAATTGTCAAAAAACGGTTTTATGCTTAAAAGAAATGGACTTAAGGTTGTAGGTGCCTCATATTTGGGTAAAGAAGGGCTTAGCATCATACACAATGGGGAAAACCTTCACACAATTGACTTTTATTATTCTAGGCCAATAAACGGAATAGAAATAAACGAGTTAATAGATAACTTGATAGACATTAAGGTTGGAAAACTATCTGTTTTGGTTCCACGCCCGCCCATAATGCTGCTTCTTAAATACGATGCTGGGAGAGACAAGGACAAAAGAGACTTCAAACTACTGCTAGATAATTTTTATGCGGGCAGTATTGATAAATTTTTCCAAGATGAAAGAGAACTTTTAGATTCGCTTATGGAATCCCACAAAAATGACGGCAAGAAAATGAATAAGCTTTTGGCCGAATATTACTACTACAAAAGTGAAAATGAAGAAAAACTGAAATCGATAAGGCGCAATTGACTTGTTTGTATATTAATACTAATTTTATCAATTCATATGGAAAACCACGCCGTTTACGGGTGGGTAATGTCACTTATAGTTTAAGCTTCAAAAAGTTTGGCTATATATTCTCCTATCGCAAGTGACGATGTAGCAGCTGGAGATGGAGCATTCAAGACGTGAAGTGCGTGATTTCTTTTTAATATGCAAAAATCGTCCAAGAAATCACCATTCCTGCTGACTGCTTGCGCCCTTATCCCGCAGAAGTATTCTGTTAAATCGCGTTTCCGTATTGCAGGAACAAGCGCTTGAAGATTATTTGCGAAAGCAGATTTACTCATAGAAAGATAAAATTCACGCAATCCATATCTCCAATATTTACGTGCAATTCCATTAAAGCCAGGGTAAAATAGAGTCCCTAAGGTGTCTTTGATATTGAATTTCCATCTGCTATAACCTTCACGGGAAAACGAGATTGGTGCATTCGGACCCGCCAGAACATCTCCATGCACTGTCGGTGTGAGGTGTACGCCTAAAAATGGAAATCTTGTATCGGGAATAGGGTATATCAGTCCTTTTATAATCTTATAATAATTTTTCTTAAGTTTATAGTATTCGCCTCTGAATGGAATTATTCTTACCTTCGGGTTTTCACTGCACATCATTGCTATCCTATCGGACTGCAAGCCCGCACAATTTATAAGCGACTGCGTTACTATTTCTCCCTTACTGGTCATTATCCTATAAGAGGTTGATTTCCTTGAAACAGCTTTAACTGCCGCACCTGTGAGCACCTCACAACCTCTCTCAATTGAATCATTTGCAAGGGCTGCAGCAACCAACCTGTAATCAACAATCGCAGTTGTTGGGATATGCAAGGCACCAAAGCCTGATGCGCAAGGTTCTACCTCTGTTATTTTGTTTGCTGGTATGAATTTAACTTCTGGAATTCCATTTGCAGCAGCCTGCTTCTCAAGCTTTGCAAGCTGCAACAGATCCGCTTTTTTTGTAGCGATTATTAGCTTTCCGCGGTTTTCGAAATGCACGTTATGCTGCCTGCAAAACTCTTTCAACAGTTTTGATCCCTTTACACATAACAGTGCTTTGAGGGAACCAGGTCTATAGTA
The DNA here is from genome assembly GCA_021819045.1 of Microcaldota archaeon. The sequence goes on from JAKASM010000010.1 coordinate 4,920, forward strand.
AACGCCAGAATGTATAACTCCACTGTTGTGGCCTGTCTGATGTGTCGCTATCTCAGTTTCCTTTTCAAGTATTAAAATCTTTTTATCTGGGTTACCAGATATAAGATAATGCGCAGTAGCCAATCCTAGAATACCGCCCCCAATAATCACTATATCTTTCTTTTCGTAAGGCACAGGTACCCCAAATTAAATATCGATATTAAAATAAATACATTTATCCAATAAATATTAGGAAGTTGAAAATAGGCACAAGGCACATTGCAAATGAACACGGCCATATAGATAAATTCAACTCTCTAATGATAAAATAACCTATAAATTTATAATCAGGCAAGAATTAAAAAGAAAGGCTCAATAATAGTTTGTAGGAAGTTGAATTTTATATCGGTATCGTATTACCACCTTTTTAATGTTCCTAATTGTTTCGCCACCACATACGGGTTATCCATATTTTAAAATGTACGCGATAAGGCAGGAGTAGATATGTACAGATACCCGTCCAATCCCGACAAACCTGTTCTTCGCCATACCAAATACCTCTTTCAGTCGTGAGAACACCCTCTCGACTGCCCATCTTTTCCCGTACTCCGGATCTTTTGGGATTCTAGATTTGTAGAATCCCCTGCCATTGATTGCAATCAGAGGTTTTACGTTGTCATAATGCAGTTCCTCATAGATGTCTGTGGAGTCGAATGCAGCATCTGCAAGGTATTTTGGGTTTGGGTTCAGATGTACACGGTACAGCCTTTTCATTGCGTCATAGAGTTTGTGGAAGAACACCTTGTCATTCCTGTTTCCAGGCGCAATGTGCACAACAGAGGGCAGTTCCGATTTCGCATCTATATCCATATGCAATTTGTATCCGAAGACAAAGGATTTTTCGGTGCTTCTTGATGCAATTTGCTCCTTCTTCGATGGTGTCCTGTGGCCAAACTTTGCATCTCTGTCCCTTTTGAGTATGCAGAGATATCGGTACTGTCCTGCGCAATCAGCCTTATCACCTTGCCTTTCAGGGCGTCATAAGACGTTACGCTGAAAAGTTCCTGCATGATCGGTTCTGCAACCTTCCGTACCTTCGAGAAGATTGTATGGCTGAATTTTGTTTTATACCCAAGAGTCCTGCCTATTGGGTCCCTCGACAGAAAGTCGCGCAGTTCCTTATTAGAGTTCAGTCTCTTCCATTGCCTTATGACTAATGCAACGATGTGTTTGGCATACTTTACTGTATGCCCGTATCTCTTCACTATTATCCTTGCATCAGCAAGGACCGCAGGTATTTTATTTGTTGTTGTCGACACTGTATCGCCTAAACTGCAGAATCACGGCAGGGTTTTACCGTCGAAAGAGAGAAACCCTGCTTTTCTGCAAGTTTGATTTAGAGTCGAAGCAAAAGAATTTAAGAATTCAACTTCCTATCTCTGGCTGCGGCTACTCTGCGTCATGCCATAGATTAAGGCAGGTTCAACACCGCAAGGGTTTTAAAGAACCAGAGAAAAAAGTAAACAAGGTTAAGGGATTGCATGTCTGGGAAACGGCTTTTCATAACCGGGATATCTGGATTCATAGGTACGCACCTGGCAAAGGAGGGGCTGCGTCGAGGCTACGAGGTGAGCGGCCTAGACACACGACCCTGTGGGCTTGAAGGCATAGGATTCACAAAAGCAGACATAAACGATAAAGAGGCTGTAGAGTCCGCCATAAAAGGCGCAGACTGTGTGATACATCTAGCAGCCGTGACCGCATCTGTGGAGTTCACCAGGAGGATGAAGGAATGCTATACCACCAATGTGGGAGGCTTCCTCAATGTGATAGACGCTTCTGCCAGGTCCGGATGCAAGCGCTTCCTTTACGCTTCAAGCTCGGCAGTGTATCTGGACGATTTCTCCGAAGACGCAGTTATAGACATAAAGAAACAGGGCAACCACTACGCGAAAAGCAAACTGGTCGATGAGATTATAGCCCTCTCATACCAGAGCCTGTTCGGCATGAAAACCATAGGACTCCGCTATTTCAATACCTACGGCCCCCTAGGGGTTGAGAAGGGCGAATACGCAAATCTTATAAACACATTCATAAAGTGCAAGCTTGAAGGCAAACCCCTTGTCATATACGGCGACGGCAGCCAGAGGCGGGACAACATATACATAGACGATGCTGTAGCATTGACATACGAAGTGCTGGAAAATGGCACTGAGAGCATATATAACATAGGGTCTGGAACGGATTCTTCGTTCAGGGAGATAGCCGAACTGATCGACAAGGATGGGATAAAACACATAGATAATCCGATACCTAAGGAGCAGTACCAGTATTTCACCAAGGCAGACACATCAAGAATACTGGGTCTTGCAAAAGGCTTCAGGTTCACAGGAATAAGAGAGGGCATAGCAAGGACGCTGCAGTACTACAGATCAAATCCATACATATCAAGCAGGGAGGCCCATCAGAATAACCTGCAAAAAAGATGAATGTCGCAATGGGCAATTTATTGAAGCCCAAACCCATTCAACATGTATAAATATTTGGAAATTCACAGTAATGCCATGCAGATTTCACAATCCAAATTATCATTGAGCGAAGCCCAGGCATCAAAGATATTGGCCATGACTGTCTCTGGATGCCCGTATGCCTATGCTATTGACGATGGGCTGTTCTTCAAACCTTTCATGGGTATGGGGGCCAATGCCGCCATGCAGCACATACGCACCAACGCCCTCGCATATGTTGCTCCAGGACATGTTGCCAGAAGCCTCGGGGTTGTTGAGATAAATCAGCGGGAGGGGAAGATCAGAATCCTCAGCGCCGCTGAGTCCGTTGAGCTTGCGGTCCCACAGCTCGAAACCATATCTGTCAAGGCTGCCCAGTATGGGATTGTTCTTGAAAGAGTGCACGGCACAGCGATTTATGACAT
>JAKASM010000011.1 GCA_021819045.1 Microcaldota archaeon
CAAGCTATACTGCACCGTGGATATTCGGTGGCGGATTTAAGGTTTGGCTTGATGCTGGAGAAGAAGTCAGGGCCGAAAGGATGGCAAAGAGGGACAGGATCGGACTGGAAGAAGCAAAGAAGTATATAAAGTTGCGGGACACCGAAAACAAACGTTTATATAAAAAGCTGTACAATATAGAATTAGGAGCTGATAAATCGCCTTTCAATATGGTAATAGATGCTGATTATATAGCACCGGCAGAAATTGCAGGTATGATAATAAAAAAGCTAAAGGTTATTGCATGGCATTGATAGAGATCGGCAGGGTATGCATAAAGAAATATGGGAGAGACGCTGGACGCCGCGCAGTTATAACTGCAGTAATGGAAAATGGATTCGTAAAGGTACTTACTGCTGATAGGAACAAGAAGGAAAGGCGCTGCAACACAAGGCATCTCGAGATTCTAAAAGAAGTCGTAGACATAAAGGACAAAGCGCAAGTGAACCGCGCGCTTGGAATGGCTGGCGCAGGCTAGCCCTATTCTTTCAAAAGGGCCTCACCGGCTGACTTCAGCACTTTGTCTTTGCTTTCTTCGGATGATAGTATTGTGAATAGCTCAGCCGGCTTGATTTTGCTTCTTATTTTCGCTTTCTTTAGTTTCTCTGAGAGTATGTGTATGCCTAATTCCTTTACGGGCATGCTATCAACTTTTCCTTCCCGCAGCTCATCTACTATGGATTCCTGACCTTCAATAGAAAGCGATTGCGTATCGAATGCGATTACAGCGTCTTTTGCGTATTTTGCTGCAAGAGCTCTGATGCCTATGTCTGCTTTTTCAAATCCTGATTGGGCTTTGCCGGATATCTTTATTTTTATTATGGGCTTTGGCCCGCTTTTTGAGATTGTGCCGGATATAGCGTTTTTGCACTCCTCAAGAAGCTTTTCTGCGCTCGCTCCGTTGGCAGATATTTCCTTTACAATGAAAGGCCGTGAATTTATCTTAACAAATTCATAGTTGCCATTATCTGTGTCAAATATGATGAATCCTTTATTGCCCTGCTCCTCTGACTTCAACTGCGTCAGGACTGTGCTGCCCGGTACTAGAAGTGGTTTTCCGTGGGCTTCGGCCTTAACCATGCTGTGTATGTGACCGCATACATAAAGGTCGAATCCCGCAGGAAGTTCTGAGTGTTTTATGAAAGAGCTGCTAAATGGCAGCATCTCATAGGTTGATTGATGGAACATAAAAATGTTGAATGCGCCGGCAGCTGGTTTTGGGCGTATTTCCTCTAGTTCCTGCTTTACCCTTTCTTCTGATACCCCCCCAAGGCCGAATATGCAGACCTTTTCGTTGCCTTTCGACAGGGTGGTTGTTGCTTCGCTTGTGTCTACAAGCAGACCTGCCAGAGAGAGCAGTTGGACTGCGTTATCTTTGCCTTTGGCTATTCTTTCATGCGTGCCGGGTATGGCGATTATCGGCTTGTTCGTGTATATTTTATTCTGCCCGGAATATGCGGTTACTTCTGCTTTAAAATTTTTAGACGACACTTCGCGAAAGAGTTTCATCGTCTGCGCAATTACATCGGGTTTTGGATAGCGTTTATCGAAAATGTCTCCGGGTATTAGTATCGCATCTGAGAGTTCGGCTGCCTTCTGTAGGGCCTCTTTCGCTTGGGAGAGCGCGTCTTCAGCAAACCTTTCGTAGCCAAGATGCATATCCGATACTATTGCAATTCTCATGGTTCTCGGCCCTTTGTTAGCGACATCCTTCCACCGCCAAAGCGCGTGGGTTTTCCCGCTATGAATTGATAAAACAGGGAATGCTTATCATGCGTCATGCTACCGCTATTTGGGTGCGCCTTCCTGCTTGAGCAATGCCTCTATCTCAGACCTGAGGCTCTTCTCCCTTTTTGCTACCTCTTCGTATTGCTTGTTTATTATAGAAAGGCGGAGCTCTATGGAGTCGCGCTTCTCCTTGATTGTTTTTGATGCCTCATCTTTTGAGGTTTCTATCATAACTCCCCCAATAGTTGAGTATATCTTTCCGGTAGCCTTCTCTACCTCTTCAAGAGCTTCCTTGAGCTCCTCGTTCTGCTCGGTGAACTGCGCCTTTTGTATAGCAAGGCCCTGCAGCTGATCCTGCAGCGTCTGGTACTCTGCAGTAAACTTCTCCAATTGCTCTTTAGTCATAGAAACACGATGGTATTGGTATTTTGAGATTTTTATACTTTGCCTACCTGTCTATCTCAGCAAATATAAGGTCGAGGCTCCCTATTATAGAGAAAAGGTCTGCGAATCTGCCGCCTTCTGCAAGTTTTGGGAGAACAGCCAGATTTATGAATGCGGGAGATCTTAGCGAGATTCTATATGGTCTTTGCTTGTCAGGCACCAAGTATATAACTCCTTCGCCTCTTGGAAGCTCTTCGTGCATGACAATGTGGTCAGGTTTTGCAATTGGGCCTATAAGCCTTATCGGCATCCCTTTTGCATCTCCATCGGGCATGTCAACAAGCGCGCTGCGTATTATGTTTATGCTTTCCAGCATCTCCTGGTATCTAACCCGGTACCTATCGTATGAGTCGCCATTGCTTCCAATAGGCACCCTGAACTTAATCTTGCTGTATGCATAATACGGATGCGACACCCTTGCATCTTCTTCTACCCCTGAGCCTCGAAGTACCGGTCCTGAAACGCCGTAATTTATTGCGTCCTTCCTGCTCAGCACGCCAACTCCTTTTGTCCTTTCCATGAATACACTGTTTGCATCCAATACGTCTGGATATTCGCTTATCCTGCTCTCAAGATAGTCGCATAATGCATATGCCCTGTCTTTAAAATCATCCGGAGGGTTCTTGTTGAAGCCCCCTAGCCTTAGATTTACATAAAACATCCTGCTTCCAGAGACATCTTCTAGCAACTTCAATATCTCCGCCCTGTCGCGGAAGCACCACATGAATGCAGTAAATAGCTGGCCTATATCATTTACAAATGTGCCGAGCCACAAGAGGTGGCTGGCTATTCTTTGGAATTCAAGCAGTATCACCCTTTCATACTGCGCAGGCTCCTTTACAGGTATCCCTAGAGCATGCTCTACCGCATTCACGTACAAATCGTCCCAGCTGAGCGGGGCTATATAGTCGAGTTTTTCTGTGTATGATGGGTTCTGCATGTACATCCTAGTCTCCATCAATTTTTCGACTCCTCTGTGGAGGAAGCCTATATGCGGCTCCACTTTCTTTATTGTGTCGCCATCCACATCTACGACTAGCTTCAGCACTCCGTGTGTGCCAGGGTGTATCGGCCCCACATTTATCCTCATTATGGACATTATTACAGCCTTTTGTAGTCTTTGCCCCATACGAAGCTTTTCCTAAGGGGGTAATCCGCGCCATTCCATAGTTCAAGGAGCAGCCTTTTAGTTTTCCTTCCATTTATCTTTATGCCGAACATCTCAGAAAGTTCGCGCTCGTACCAATCGGCTGCATTGAAAAGCTCTATCACTGTATCGAGTTCGAGCTTATCCGGTTTGAGCGTCGTCCTGACGATCTCGTCTTTCTTTGCTTCGATGTTATAGAGCAGGTAGATTACATCTATATGGTCATTGTAGTCTATCGCTGTTATTTTCTTGAGATAGTCAAACCCACTTTCCTTCATTAACCTGCAGGTTTTCACTAAGGCTTCTGGTTGCGTATCTATCAATCTTATCACGTATTTTATCTTGAAGTTTCATAAGAGCGCCGAATAAGTTTTCTGGTTTTGGAGGGCATCCGGCGACATATATATCTACAGGCAAGACCTGGTCTATTCCTTGTATTATGTTGTAGCTCTCCCACCATGGTCCGCCAGAAGTGGCGCATTCTCCATATGCTATTACGTAATTGGGCTTTGACATCTGCTCATAAAGGCGCTTTACTTTAGGAACTATGGATTTCGTTACCCATCCTGCCACTATCATAACGTCGCACTGTCTTGGAGTCCCGCGAAAGAGCAGATAGCCTTTGCGCTCTGCATCTATACGCGCAGCTCCAAAGTCCATAAGCTCCATTGCGCAGCATGCAAGGCCGAATTGCAGAGGCCACAGCGAATTTGACCTCCCCCACTTCACGAAGCTTTTAAGTGTTAACTTAGTCAGGTCGCTCATTTTAGCGAACATGGCTGGCACGTATTCCTTCCTGTACTGTTTCAGCGACTCCTGAGTAAGGAAGGTCATTTCCTGCTCGGCGTTCATAAACTGCTCTTTAGTGTATGGGGGTTCCTTTTCTGCTTCCATTATGACCACTTATCAAAACATAACCGAATAATGCAAATATGAGAGAGATGGCAGCCATGCCGATCACAAGAATGCTGCTTAACTCTGAGATTACCCTTGATGCTGATGACCATAACAGTATTATTACAGCTATTATCTCTATTGGGAGAAATAGCATAAAAAATGGCATGTATTCGCTCATTATATCGCGATTCTTGCCTGATGTGGCCTCTGCACTTTCATACGGTGATTCCTTTACAGGATTTGAGGGGGAGTTATGCCTGAGCAGCTTGGCGCCTAAAAGCATTGAAAAAGGTACAAATATCGAAATAATAGAGAATATGAATAAAGCCAGATAATCGTACTGCATTGCACTACCGTACTGCTTCATTTATTATATTTTATCTGATGTTTTTATTTGTTTGCAAGAAGAGGTATTTGAATGCCTTTTATAGTATACTCAAAAAGCAATCAAACATCGAAAAATATAGCAGATGCCCTGATGAAAGAGCTGGATTTCGGGGCAGTCGGGGAAATAAACGGGCTGCAGCATTTGAAATCGGATTTGGCAGAAATGCTTGTTTTGGATGGAAGCATCCTTGACGCCAATTTTTTAGATTCTTATTTGGATACTGATGTGATAATCTTCCCATGTAGCCATAGGAGTGCAAAAGGGATTCCTTCATTTACTGTGCATGCCGAGGGAAATTGGTCCCGAGAGGCAAAATTAGGCGGTGAGCCGAAAAATCTCTCTACTGCAGCGCCAGACTGGATGCTTTGCGCCTTGAAGCATCTCTTGAAGAACAATAGCACTGGGCTTCCGGTACTGTATGAAGCGACGCACCATGGGCCTCTGCTCAAAACCCCTTCCTTATTCATAGAAGTAGGCGGTACGGAACAGGCTATGCTGGATAAAGGATACGCTGCTATTGTAGCAAAATCCATAGCCGGAATGCTTGATTCTGAAAAAGATTTTGACTCTTGTATTTTTGGCGCTGGAAGCCTGCATTACCCTGAAAAGTTTACTCAGGCGGCACTGTCAAGGGGTTACGCATTTTCGCACATAATGCCGAAATACTATGCTTCTGAAACAGATATGATAAAAGAGGGCATAGAGAAGACGTCAATAGAGGTAGATAAAGCCGTAATAGAGTGGAAGGGTATAGGCGCAGCAGATAGGAATAAAATAATAGAGAAGCTGAATCTATTAGGTATAGATTATGAGAGAATCTAAGCTAATCATAATTATGTTTTTGGCCGTAAGCCTGGCCTTGCTTGCAGCGCCGGATGCCTATGCACAATATTGGTTTCAATCTGGGGCGAATGGAGGAGGCCAGTCCCAATACAATACCGGAGCTAGCGGATATATAGAGACCGTTTATCCGCAATATGTCAGCTACGGCTCATATGGATTTTGGATTGGAGAAACCCTGAACAATAATGCATTCGTGCAGGTAGGCTATGAGATAACTAATACATCTGGATACTACCCTCAAGAGTGTGGCCCATCCGGATGCAATGGTTCGGTCTATATAGCTGCAGGATATCCAACTTGGTTCTGGGAATATTTTCAGGCAAATTACAGCGGAACTGGCTTCTACGGAGGCATAGGCCCAAATGACTCTGTAGGTCTTAATGGAACTTTCAACGAATACTCTTTCATGCTTAATGGCAGCACATGGGACTTTTATTTCAACAATCAACTAATTGGAAGCGCTGTGAATCTAGGTACCAGCAATTCCGGCATAAATTTTCCTGCAGCCTATGCGGAACTGGCGAACGCAAATACTAATCAAGATTACATGTCACCTGTGATGTTCAAAAATATTTCGTATTACAAAGATGGGTCTCTGCACCTTCTTGATAGCGGGTATTCGTATATAGGATACGGCAAGAACAGCAGCACCTCTTTAAGAAATCCTTATGGAGTCGTTGAGGTAAAGAACCGCGCAGACTTCTTCAGCGTCGGCTCCGGGCTGCCGATACTGTTGAACGGAACAGCCCTGTGGAAGAGCGCGTATAGATTGGATGTATCATCGCAGTACGGCAATGCTACTGGCTCTGGTTACTACTCTACGTTCTCTGATGTGCGTTTCTCTGTACCTAGATATGTCAGCATAGGCAATGGCACTAGGGCTGCCTTTGCCGGGTGGGTTGGTGAGGGGCCCGGCTCCTATACCGGGCCATCTAATAGCAGCAGCGTTTTTGTATCTGGCAATATCTCTGAAACGGCATTATGGAATGTGCAGTATTATGTTAATGCATCATCTCCCTATGGGACTGTGAGCGGTAACGGATGGTATTCGCCTGGAACAATAGCGGCAGTGTCTATAAACACTAGCATTGTCAATTTATCTAGGGGCACTAGAGAGGTGTTCTCTGGATGGAGCAACGGAGCCACGTCGGAATCTATAGACATTGTTGTGAATAAACCTGAGGAAGTTGCTGCATTGTGGAATAGGCAGTATTTCCTTGGGCTCAGCACGCCATACGGAGCGGCAAGAGGCGCAGGGTGGTATAATTCCGGATCTAGAGTTAACATAAGTTTATCGCAGGATTACTTTAATCAGACAGAGTACGGAAGAATTGCATTCTATTCTTGGAGCGGAGTTTACAACCAGAGTTCTGCGCAGATTTTATTGAACTCCTCGGTGAACTTGACTGCAATATTCAAGCAACAGTACCTTGCTGCCCTCTACCCCCAAAACGCAGGCGGGCAGCCCCTCCATAATGTGACTTTCTACCTAAGTAATGGTGAATCCGGTACTGATTTTATGCTATTCTCTGGGGAGAAATACGCTGTAACCGGTGCTTTCTACAAGGGAGTAAAAATGGGGCTAAATTACTTTTTGAACCTTTCATCTCCTGGCTCTTTTTATATTAGGCTGCCGGTATATAATTTGAATATAAGTGCCAGGAGCCTGCTTAACGCTCCATTGAATGCAAGCGTGTATGCGAGCTTCAGCAACGGATCTGAGACGCACATGTATCTAGGGATGGGAGGCACAGCATTGCTTAGGAATGTGCCATTTGGCAGGATTTATGGCTATATGCAATATGGCTTTATTACAGAAGCATTCTCTTCTACTGGCGGAAGCAATGTTTCGCTTATAATTATCACACCTGCCATTTTTGCACTTATAATTGCCGTGATTGCCGGCATGTATATAGGCTTATTACTGCATAGGAAAATGATGAGGAAGGAAACTGTTAGCTCGTAAGGTGTTTTGATAGCGGACATATATTCACATTTTCTTGAGAGATATGGGAGTTTCACTTCGGTCCAGAGTATTGCGCAGAGTATAATAGAGAATAGAAGGAATTGCATAATCACGGCACCTACAGGCTCGGGCAAAACAGAAGCCGCGCTCCTTCCGGCAATAAAAACCCTGCAAGCAGAACAGCATAATTTGGATGGAATAAGGATTCTGTATATAACGCCACTTCGGGCATTGAACAGAGACCTTATGAAAAGAGTTGTCTGGCTCTGCGAAAAGGCAGGCATAAGTGTGTCTGTCAGGCACGGAGACACTGACCAATCGGAGAGGAGAAGGCAGGCAAAAAACGAGATC
>JAKASM010000012.1 GCA_021819045.1 Microcaldota archaeon
TTGCAGATGTCTGCATTGCATCCATGCCCTCTTTTGGTTTTTTTATGAACCCGTATATTATTATAATAATTCCGGCTATTAGTAGTATGAAGAAAGTTATTCCGAATACTGCTTCTTCGTATATGAATTTGGTTATGGCGGTGCCGTTTGACCCCTGAGCATTGTACAGAAGAGTCGCATTTACCTGTGATGCTGATGATAGGCTACCCTTTGAATTGTCTATTACTGCATAGTATGTGCCGCCTGGAAAGCCCTTCGAGGAGTTAACAAAATATGCAGGAGTAAAGTTTCCTACTCCTGGCTGATAGGGCAGTATTACCGATGTTGTATTAAGATATGCAAACAGCAGCCCGTATCCTTTCAACGAAAGCGCAGATGCATATCCTAATGGGGCATTGGATTTGTTCATAAGCTTGGTCCAGTCGGAGAAGCCTGTACCGTTGAAGAAATAGAAATTTACCTTAGAGCTAAACCGCCCTATCACAAGAGGTATGGAGTTGTTTGCGAGGACTATAGGCACAGCAGAGAAAGAAAGCGATGATACTGTAACATTCTGCTCTGTCAGCAGGCCATGAACATTGGCTATGCTTCCTGAGAGTAATAGGGTTGCTACTGCAACTGCAAGCAGCACTATTCCTATGTATATTATTTTTTTACGCATTCACCCGCCACAATACATCCGGCAAAAATAATCCATGTTGGCCTTTACCTTTGCCATTAGTTATTATAGCCAAAGATTATTAAATAATCACATGCAACTTAGTACTGTGAGGCAAATTATATGGAAGATGTTGGAGAGAAAAAAGGTAGGCTATCTACGGGAATAGACGGGTTGGATACACTCACCTATGGGGGAATTCCTGAAGGTAACCAGGTGATAGTGGCGGGAGGCCCAGGATGCGGCAAGACGCTTCTTACCTTCGAAATACTTTATAATAATGCCAAGAGAGGGACTCCCTGCACATATATCGCACTTGAGGAGACCCAAGCCAACGTACTTAAAAATTTCAAGTCCGCTTTCCCTGCATTCTCTGATATAGACTCTCTAATTGAGAGCAAAAAAATCATACTAGCGGGAAATGAAACATCATCAAAGGTACAGGGGGGCACAGACTCGCAGTCATATGCTTTCAGCAACGTGCTTTCTGATATAGAGGATATAGTGCATCTGAATAATTCCAAATGCCTTGTTGTCGATTCTCTCTCCTTGCTCAAACTGATGCTCGGGGATATACTTGTATACAGAAAATCCATGTTCGCGCTAAGCCTTAGCCTCAAAAGATTGGGCATTACAAGCTTCCTCACAATGGAGATGCAGTATACAAACAGGCAGGAGATGACTTTCAGCCCGGAATTCTTCATATTCGATGGAACTATACTGATGTACCAGAGCATAGAAGAGAACAAAAGAGTCTATGGCCTTGAAGTCCTTAAAATGCGAGGATCAAACCACAGCCTCTCTGTAGCTCCGTATGAAATAACGGATAAAGGATTCAGGATATTCACTATTAGCGAGATATGATGAGGTATGGCACCTCTATTTGGATCTAAGGCACAAGCCAGCAACAGTAGCGGAGTTAGGCATACACAATTAAGCAGCAGGGAGAGGCTTATTTTATTGGGTGCGATAGCAGTGGTACTTGTTATCGCTGCGGGACTTTCTATAATAGCGACCAGCGTTGGCACTCCTATAAGCAGATGCGAGAGGGTAGTCTTCTCCCAGCAGAGGTATGCATGCATTGCGAGACTCGCCAATTCAACGTCAAATGTATCATTATGCTCTTATCTTGAGGGCGGCTACGAGTACTCGTGTGTCTCAGTCATTGCTTTGAGGGCGCAGAACACAAGCTACTGCGACAGTCTCTCATATAACAGCAGTTACTACGCCGGATGCATTGTGGGAATAAGCAACTCCACAGGAAACCTCTCTTATTGCAGTATGGTATCTGAACCTTACAGGTCGCAATGCGAGTATAATGTGGCTGAGAAAGGTGATTTTTCTGATGTTGGAATATGCAACTCCATAGCTAACACCAGCCTGCGGGAGGGATGCCTGTACAGGAGCAATTATAGGATTGCGCTGTTGGAAAAAAATCCTTATTACTGCTCTTCACTCCCATCTTACCAGAATTACAGCTTGGTTTACTATATGGTAGGCCTTGAAACTCATTCCCCATATAACATTACTTCATATCTGCCCTTCATGAATGCGACTCCGCAGCAATATTGCAGATACAGCATAGCCATAGAGAGCGATAATAAAACGCTCTGCGGGGCTGTGGGAGGGTACCTGAGCCTTGCGTGTTCATCAGCAATCGGATCCGTCAGCATCAATAGCAGCGCCAACATAACGCTCCAAAATGTGGGCGAAATCTGCTCTAAAGCCGGCAGTGAGGAGGCGTTGTGCTCTGGCGCTCTGTACTCGTACATAGCCTTGAAGAGCAATAATGCTACCCTGTGCGGTAAAATAAACCAGGCGTTATTGCAATATAGTTGCTATGCTACACTTGCAAAAAAGTATAATAACTCAGCATACTGTGGATTGATAGCCAACAAGAGCATAAGCACTGTGTGCTATTCTAATCTGACATCCTCTTCTACTTAGGCCTTTAGATGAATTCTTATAATAGGACGTTTGAAGGAATAGTCACCTCTGTAAGCAATGCTGCTGACCAGAGGAGTATTCTATACACAATACTTTCTGACAAGGTAATATGTGCCACAAGCCCGCTAGTGCTGGATGTTGGAGATGTGGTAGATGTCAAAGCGGTAAAAGTGGGGCAAAGGGCCAGTATAGAGAAGATTGAGATAGTGGGTGAGGCTACTGTAGGGGAGATCGACAAGTCCATTGGAAGGCTGCCTGATATGATACATGTAAGAGAAAATGTGGAGAAGATGGTTGAAAAATACGTTAAAGATGCACCATACTCTGACGGAGTCCTCAAAATAGCAAAGGATGTAGAGAAGGCGGCTGGGGCCTTCGCTGCAGCATACATGTCAGGAGCGGAAATAATAGTCAGATTCCATAATGATTGTGACGGAGCAAGCGGTGCAATTTCGATCTACAGGGCGCTTGCGAAGGTGGCCGGTGAATTCGTGGTGGGCAGGCCTTCTGTATTGTGGGTTATGCAGAGAGGTATAGAATACGATAGGGAATCTGCATACTCTGACATCCTTGAATTTAGAAATCACAAGTCAGCTGTAGATCCCCTGCTCCTGATAACAGATTTCGGCACAACGCCAGGCAGCGAGGATCAGATAAATAACCCTGAGAGAAGGCATAGTATGATAATGCTCGACCATCACCCGCCGTATCCGGGGTTTCCTAGAAGGCGTATTTTGCATTATCTAAACCCGTGGGATTATGGTATGGATTCCAGCTTTACTGCGGGGCTTCTGTCCTCACTATTTGCAGAGGCTCTGGCACCAATAGATACAGCAGACATGATAAATGCTTCGCTCATAGGAGATTTCAGCGAATTTGCCAACAGATCGGATGCGGAAGGCCAGAAGCTCTCTATCGTGCTTGATTATCTGACAAGCGTAGCTGGGAGGATCGGATCGGGAATAGACAGGCTGACCCCTGGCTATGCAGAAAGCATCATCAAAGATAGAGAGCGGCTTGATTCGATTTACTATTCCGCTTCGGGGACATTGAATGAGCTGCTTGATATGGGGATAGAGAGGGTAAAGAAGCTGAGAGGGAAGTTTGCTGATGTATTCGTGCTTGATTTCTCTGAGCTCCCAAAGAGCGAGAGCGGATATCCTCTGCCTGGAAGATACAGCTCAAAGTTGCAGGAAAAGCTAGAAGCTATAAATGGCATTAGAACCATCCTCGTGCTCCATTATGGAAGTTACATAACAATAAGACTGCCTAGAAAGATATCAAAAGAGGTTGCTCTTCTAGATAAAATAAACAGCATATTGAAATCATCCGAATATGCTGAAAGCGGAGGGGGACATAATGAAGCTGCAAGCATAAAGGTCGACAAAAAAAGGTCTGGAGAGGTGCTCTCCTTGCTTCTTATGGAGCTTGGCTGCCCTTCCTACCATTAATTATGTATTCCGCTTCTTTGTCATCTAGGCCGAGCTTGGTTGTAAAGAACTCGGTTATGACATCTTTATTGGCACCATTTGAGATGGAACGCCTTGCAATATATGAGAGCAGTGGGATTATTGCAGATCTTATGTATCTGGAGCTTGAATGAATCTTCTTTTGCAGCTTCTTGGCCACTACTGCTTCATAGCTTCTATCTGTTTTTGTACTGCTTAAAGAAGATATGATTTTTGGGAAAGCGTAGCTCTTTGCGGTGCTTGGCCTGCCTGTTTTGGAAAGTGCAACTCCACTAGATGCAAGCACTGACATGTACCTCCAATAAATATAATACTGAGATGCTGCTGCCCGGGAGGCAAAGGTTGTGCTTTTCGATAGTGCTTCGTATGCTGAATAAATTTCATATATGTCGGAATATCTATTTGGTATATTTTCATCTATCCATTTTATCATCATCTCTGTTTCCACGTCAGAGTTGCTGAGTGCTCTCAACGGTGCAGAGAATGTGTTGGATAGAAATATCCTGTCGAGCGCTTGGAATACTTCGCTTTTCCTATCGCGTATGCCTACCGCCTCTATTGATTCTTCCGCTGCACCGTCAAGGGCTATGGCATCGTTTATAGCGCTTCTAGCATCCCCCGACGCCCTTACAGCTATCGCCTCAATCGTGCTACTGCTAATTTTTATCCCATTATTTCTACAGAAATCATTCAGCACCTTTACGATATCTGTATTCGTAAGCTTGGCAAACTTTATCGGCTCAACTTTTCCCCTTAGGAATGTGATGTTTTGGCGCCACATGTTGTTTGCTGTCATGATTATAGGATTTTTAGAGTTGTTTATGAGCCTAGTTATTGCCGTACTTGCTCCAATGTCGTATTTGCTGGAAAGTTCATCTATCTCATCGAGGAGTATTAGATTTCTTGATCCGAAGAGGCCCCTGCTTGTGCTGGATGGCGAAGTTTTCCTCTCCAGCATCTCTGCACCCAATCCATCTCCTGGGTTAGCTTCTATAATATTCCAACCTGCCCATTTTGCAATTAGGTGGGCGGCAAGCGTCTTTCCAGTTCCGGTAGGCCCCCAGATTAGCAGCGGGTCCCTCTTTTTGCCTGAATTTATGTCGTTTGCAAAGTCCTTCAGTTTTTCAATCTGCTGCCTATTTCCCACAATCGCATCAATTGATGTTGCTGATATGAAATCCGAGCCTGGCATAATAGCACTATATTTATAGTCTTTGCGCAACTTATTTTTATACTTGTAGGTGCAAAGAGATTTTGACTAATGATGATTCTATGACATCGCGACACGGTTCTAAAGGCCCTCAGCACATAGCCATAATACCTGATGGAAACAGGAGGTGGGCGAGAATGAAGGGATTGCGGCTAATGCAAGGCTACAGTATGGGCATAGACAAAATAATAGACGTGGGTCTGTGGGCCAAGACGCTTGGGGTCAAGACGCTTTCTGTGTGGGCACTTTCAACAGAGAATATTGTGGGTAGGGGCAGGCATGAGATAAGCCTGCTCTTCAAGTTGTACACGAAAGCCGTATATGATAAGAAGATACTGAAGATGCTTTCTGACAATCATGCCAGGGTGAATGTTATAGGAAATCTGTCTCTTCTCCCTGCAAAGCTTAGGAGGGGGTTGCTCCTGCTTCAGAAGAAAACCAGGGAGTACAAGGACCTATCAATAAATCTGCTCATAGGCTACGGCGGTAGAGACGACATAGCTTTTGCTTTGAAAAGGCTTTATGCAAACCGCATACTTCCTAAACATCTTGACAGCAAGACAATAGCATCTATGCTGATGACAGCAACCGTTCCGGATGTAGATCTTATAATAAGGACTTCTGGGGAGAAAAGGCTTTCTGGCCTGCTGCCATGGCAATCTAATTATTCTGAACTTTATTTTTCCAGGAAGTATTGGCCTGATTTCAGCAGAAGCGATTTGAAGAGGGCGGTAGATACTTACAAGAAGAGGGAGAGGAGGTTCGGCAGATAGGTTCTCCGTGTTGGGATGGCGAGATCTAAAAACCCAGAAAAATACTCCGCACTTTTCTCAAAAAGGCTGCCTGAGTTGCCTTACCTTTTCGCAGCGCTGCTGCTAATGAGTGTAGTAATAGGCATGGCCACAGTTAGCATCATACATCTTAGGCTCCTACCTTCAAGATTCATAAATTATATATTCATAAACGGAGTGCTTGCTGGGACTATAGCAATACTTCTGCCTACAGTCCTCACTGCCGTACTTATAAAGGCGGCAAGGCCTAAACTGAGGATGAAGCATTCTATATTCATTTCAATAATAGGCGCGGCCTCGTATTCAGTGTTTATATTGTTAGGCAGTCTTTTGCACCTTTTTTTCGGAGAGCCGGCTGCAGCAGTAACGATACTTGTAGGAGATGCCAGCTTGTTTGCCTGGTGGTTCTTCATAAATAAGGTAGTTCTCGGCTTTGGGAAAAGGGCAGTTGTTTTTGCATTAGTGCAGCCAACATTGAACGTTATTCTTTTTATTTCCGCAAGCAAGTTTATGTTCAGGTTCGATACAGCTTTTAATATACTGATACTTAAGCTCTATGCTGGCATCTTCATCTTCATGATAGCAAGCTACGTTCTACTGTATATTTTTGACAGGCCGTTGAAGAAGAATTTGGGTATAGGGACTGCACAAATGTTTTCTGGGATGCTCCAGAATTGGCTGTTCGATATCAGCACTGCAATATCGTTTAATACAAAACGCCGGCTCTCTCCAGACATAGAAGCAGACACGGTGGTAATAAAAAGGAGGAGCGGCGAAATAAAGGCGGTATTTTTTGCGCCTCAGATACATTATGGACCTGCCGGCAGCCTTGGCGCAAGCAATTTTCCTACAATGCTAGAGTCCTACATAAACCGAAAGTATAATGCAGTGGCTTTCATAATGCATGGTGCAGTTACCGCGGATAGAAATCCTATCTCCGCCAGCCAGTTTAGCTCTGTAAAAAGGACACTGATAGAAGGGGTAGAGGAAGCCCGGGATGCCGGGAGTGGCATACGTCTGGATGTTGGGGTTTGTTCGCCGGCAAGGGTTACAAGATTGGCTTTAGGGAGTGCATCATTCGCGTTTTTCACAAGAGCGCCGCGGATTACCGAAGATATAGGATATGAATGCGCAAAAACCTTCAAGAAGAGGCTTTCTGAGAAAGGAACTCATCCAATACTTATAGATGCGCATAATTCAAGATTCGAGAGCGCGCCAAAAGGTGAACTTGCAGGCGTCAGATACGGCTCAACTTATATGAATGAATATATGCGGGCAATAGATAACCTGCATACAGAGTACAGTAGGAAAAAGGTGCAGATAGGGGTGGCGAGTATCGGACTATATGATGCGCTAGGTAGCCCGTTGGACCTAGCAAAAGGCAACCTCAATGCGGCACTTTTCTGTTCTGGAAGGTTAAAATACATGATGCTGTATTTCAACTCGAATAACATGCTGCCGGCAATGAGAGAGAAAATAATATCTTATATAAGAAGGAAGTATGGAATAACTGCTGAAGTTTATACCACAGACACACATGCTGTTAACTCTATTGAGCATACTGTGGAGAATGTATTTGGAAGACACACTAAATTCAATAAGGTAAAAGCACATATAGACTCCATTGTCCAGGCTGCTATTGCGGATCTTGGG
>JAKASM010000013.1 GCA_021819045.1 Microcaldota archaeon
AAAGTATCATCAATGCCAAAAGTATAAGCCATGGCCATGAGGTCTTTAGATTTATGATCTGCCTGGAGGGCTCCGGCATATTAAGCCTGTTTAGAAGAATTCTTTCCTCTTTTTCATGGTCCGAGGCGAGCCTTTCTTCTTCTGATTTATGCAGGGCCGCAAGCTTTGCCCTATCCTGCGCGTCCAGCCGGTTTATCATCTTCTGCTCTTCGCTATGCTTCTTTCTAAGCTCCTGCTCCTCGTACTTGTGCTTGTTTATTAACTCTCTTGCTTCCTCGAAATACGATAGCCTTGCCCTTATTTCTTCAAGCCTTTTCATTAGGTTTGCCTCGGATTCGGTTATTGCCGCATCCTCTTTCTTTATCTGCTCGCGTCTTGCTAGTCCGCTTATGTTTATGCCTGAAAAAACACCCTGCTGAATGCACAGGAGCAGCCCGATTATTGCAAGTACAAGCGCATTAGCCTCGAAAAGGCCTAATGAAAATGAAAAGGCATGGAATTTGTTTATAAGGAATGACTCTATCCATGTAAGCCCAGTCGGGCCCATTAAGCCCAATATGAAACCTATGACAGTTATCTCAAATATATGCAGCTGGGTCTTTTTGTAAAGAAGGGCCAGGGCGAGTAGGATTCCAGGTACAAATAGAGATATGAATGCAATAAATATTGCAGGTATTACTAACGCCATTTGAACATCTATAGCATTTTAAAGCAAACCAATTTAACTATTGAGCACTGATTTCGGTATCTCTAACGCCTTCATTTTCATCCCTGGAAATACGGTTCCTGGGGGCACTATCCTTACCTTTACGCCTATAGCGCCGTATTTGGGATACGCTGTTGCATGCGCCTCCCTTACGTAGTTGATAACGTCGCCGGCTTTGGGTATGTAGCCTACACTTTTTATTATTGTTTTTGCGCGTGCTCCCTTTGCTGCCAGCTTGCCGCTCGCTATTATCTCTGCGCCTATCGCGCCATTATCAAGTATCTGCTTGAGCATTGATTGGATTACCTTCCTTGCGTTTATTCCCCTCTCGAATTTCTCTGCTATCTCTTTTGCAACAAGAAGAGGCTCAAGCATCTTGTTCTCGACTTCCATAACATTTATTTGCGGATTGTCGATTTTGAATCTTTTCCTGATATTATCTGTGATCGTATCTATGGTCTTTCCAGCCCTGCCTATTACCCTGCCTGGGTTAAGCACATACACCGTTATCCTTGTTAGAACAGGGGTTTTTTGGATTTCAACTCTTGAGAATCCTGCTTTTGAGAGCTCTCTTTCAAGATACTTGGTTATGTTCAGCTTTATTATAGCGTCCTCTATGAATCTTCTTTCTATAGCCATCAATTCACTTTATTTTCCGCTTTTACTTCAACTTTTTTCTTGTCTGCCTGTGTATTTTTCTTTATCTGGCTTGGGTTTTGTGCTTTTGTTTTGGCCTGGCTTTTTCCTTTTGCTGCCATACCCATGTGCTTTTTGTTTGCTTCTATTCTCCTCTTCATGTTATTGCTTATTCCTTCCTCGTTTCCATACCCTATTCCAAGCTCAACTTTCGCAAGTTCCAGGTCGGTCCTTCTGGTCGAACCTCTGCCCATGCTGTGGCCGAGCCTAAGCTCTCCTTTAGGTGCGATCCTTGGAAGTATCATTGTCTTATTCGCTGCTGCGTGGACTATAAACATATCATTTGGGTCTTCCCCTTTATTTTCAGCATTTGCTATGGCATTCATGAGTACCTTTTTTACTATCTTTGCGCATTTAATTGGATATCTGCCTTTCCTTCCTCCCAGCTCATGCCTTGACCCCATGTATTTGTTGTATTTCCTGTAAAGTATTGGGGTGCTGCCTTCCGACACTTTATCGAGCAGGTACATCGCCTGCTGCACATTTCTGTACCTTATTGCATCGCAGACCGTGCTTAAGTCTTTGAAACTTGCATTTATATCCTTCATATGCGCAAATGCAATGCCATTCCTGTTCCTATTGAATGAGTATTCCATGTTTTCACTGGTTATTTCTTCTCTCCTATGAATTTACTTCCTTTTGTTGCACTAATTCCTGGCGCGGAATGCACAACGCTTTTTGTAGTGTATGAATATTCGCCTAATCTGTGGCCTACCATGTTGGCAGAGATCTGCACAATCTGGAAGGTTTTGCCGTTGTGGACTTCAAATCTCAAGCCTATCCATGAGGGCAATATTACTGCCTCCCTTATGTGTGTTTTGATTGCCTTTTGGCTGCCTGCCATTTTTATTTGTTCCGCCTTTTCGCAGAGCTTCTTATAATCAATGGCGTTTCTTTTTATGCTGCGCCTCTGTCTGGATTTTATTAACTTTAGATATTGCTCTTTGGTGAGCTTCTCTATCTCAGAAGGCAATAGTCCTCTAAAAGCAACTCTTTCTGCCATTTAATTACCCTTTTTTCCTCCTGCCCACTCTTCTGGCTGCTATATGTCCTACTTTTCTGCCTGGAGGGGCGTTCCTTGATGTCATGCTGCTTTTTCCTTTGTGGTGCTGCTTTCCTCCGAATGGATGGTCTACAGGGTTGCTCTTTACTCCCCTTATTTTAGGCCACATTGTATTTGTCGCATGCATGATATAATGGCTCTTCCCGGCTTTCATTAGAGGTTGCTCTGTCATTCCCCCTCCTGCAACCATGCCCAGTTGGGCCCTGCATTCATTGCTCACTTGGATTATATTCTTTGAGGGGAGAAGCACGTTGGTGTATCCACCCTGATGGGCGGTTATATATGCAGCTGCTCCTGCACTCCTCACAAGTTTGCCGCCATCTCCTGGCGTGGATTCTATATTGTAGACTGGGAGCCCTTCCGGTATGTCGCCTATCCGCATCGTGCTTCCAAGAGAGAATACATTCATGCCTAAGTACACTTTGTCTCCCACTTTTATACCTTCAGGGGCGATCATGAATGAAGTTGTAAAGTCTTCGTATCTTACCTCTATTAATGGTGCTGTGTGGCCAGTATGGTTGAAGATGTTTATTACCTCTCCTTCTTTTTTAATAGAAGCATTATTAGCATAGCTGACGCTTATGTCGAATGTCCCCGGCGGCTTTGTATAGGCTTTTGAGCCTTTTCCTCTTCTTTGCTGTCTAAGCCTCTTACCCATTATTACACCAATTTTAGCCTTTTTGCTACATCCTCTGCGCTGCTTCCTTTTGCTAGCTTGATGTATGCTTTTTTCATGTTCTGCGCTGTATTTACTGTCCTTATTGCGCTTACTTTGATATTGAATACTTTTTCCATCTCTTCCTTTATCATCTTCTTAGTGACTCTTGAATCAACTATATATGTAAGGACATTGCCCTTGCTGACTTGGCCTATGGCTTTTTCTGTTGATAGCGGATATCTTAGCGTGCCTGACATTGTATCATCATAATTTCATGCTGTTTATAGCTGCATCCAGCTTGCTTATTGCAGCTTCGCTCCATATGGTAAGCCTTCCGGGAAGCCCTCCAGGCGCAAGCTTATTTGCACTGAGGTCTTCTACAGCGCACACCTCTGCTCCTGATATGTTGCGTGCTGCTTTTACTGCGTTGCTGTTTCCCCCTAGAACCATCAAGATCGATTTTCTGTACTTCCTCTGGATATGCGCCCTCCTTATGCCTTTTTTCTTTGTTTTCTTTTTGCCAATCTCTATTGCAGGGGTCAATCCTAGCCTGCTAAGCAATGCAACCATGTCTTTTGTCTTCCTAATGTTTTCTATGTCACTGGAGAGTATTAATGGCATTTGGATGCCTTCCAGTTTAACCCTTGCGTATTTTGGGTCTATAGTTGCGGCAATTGCGCTCCTTATGGCTTTCTGGTATTCTTTTGAGTTTATTCTCTCTATTAATACCTTCTCTATCTTGTGCGGATGCGCTCTTTTTCCTTTTACTGCAGAGGGGATTCTTTTCACTTTCCCTTGCACCCCTCCGCCAAGCTTTTGCCTTGGCCTTATCGCCATTCCCATATGCCTTCCTGTTCTATAAGAACTCATTGCACCATAATATCGTGCCGTAGTCTGCATGCCTGCAAGCAGATAGTGGGCCTGCGGTTGCAGTCTTGTTGTGTTCTCTGCATGTATAGCCCTTGCTATTAAGTCTCTTCTTACTTCCTCACCGAATGCTGCTGGAAGCTCAACAGATCCAGACCTTTTGCCTTCTAGGTTTAGAATATTCGCATTGGGCATCATAATGACCTTTCTGTAGTTGCAATATACATTATTTTTGCTTCTTTTATGCCTTTTGAGTCGATATTTGTTATAGATTTCCTTATTCTTACAAGCCGTTTTGCAGGGCCGCCTACAGACCCATCTATTATCATGAAGTCACTCTTTACCAGTCCGTAGTTTATAAAACCTGATTTTGGATTTATGCTTTCTGCTTCTTCCTTTCTCCCTATCTTAAGTATTCTTTTGTTCTGCTCTGTTCTATAATTGAAGCCTAATTGGCCCGATTGGGGGACCTCGTAAAGCACTCTTCCCATTCCGAATGCGCCGAGCGTTCCTACATGCCTTGTTTTTTGGGTTGCTTTATGATCCAGCCTTGCAACTCCGAATCTCTTTATGACACCGGCCCATCCTTTTCCTTTTGTAACAGTGATTATGTCTGCGTGTTCGCCGTCCTTAAATACATCTCCAGGCTTGATCTCCTTGCCTAGCACACTTGCGGCCAGCTCCAGTTTTTTAGTCAAATCGTTTCCAGATATATGCGTCTCGAATCTGTCGGGATGATGCTGCCCGGTTGCCAGTCCTTTGGGATATGCGGCCATAAGAAGGCTTATGTCTACCGCTTTGCCTATTAAGGATTTCGCTTCTTCCGCGTTGTAATCCACTGTTTTTTTTACTCCAGCTCTCTGCGCTGCATTTTTATCGTGCATTTCTTTAAGTATTTTTTTGTATCCTGTTCCTTCTTCTTTTTTGTAGATTCGGATGCCGTATGCCTCTATTTTAGGTATCTCTACCACAGTACATGCCCTATTCTCCTCTTGCTTTCCGGCCACGGATACCGAAGCGTGCGTCATGCCCGCCTTGTAGCCGATTATCCCTGTTATTGCGGGCTCTTTAGAGTTGGAAAAGTAGTTGCGCACGCGTGGAAGGCGTCTGTACGCTCTTCTTTTCTGCCAATACTGCATTGATCCTCTAGCCATCAAATTCACTTGTGCCTTTTCTTGCCTGAAAATTAGACAAAATTAACAGACAGGATATATCCTCTTTGTATTTATATATTTTTAGTTATTTTGCCAGACCTGCATTTGCGGAACTAAAGCAGCTCATGCCATGTTGCCCGCTCTTTTGCTTGGTCTTAGTTTTATTCTTCCATACCCTTTGTTTGATATCCCTCTATGCTTTCTTCCTTGGTAAGTCAATCCCCTGTAAGATCTGCCCTTTTGCGCAACTATTTTCCTGTAAATAGGTGATTTTGATATTTCGTTAGTGCTCCTATCAATTAGTATTATTTCGTAAAACTTATCTGTGCCTGCAGAGCCTATGAAATAAGAGTTTAGTACTTCGCAGTTGGAAAACCTTGTGGCGGCCCTTTCCTCTGCTATTGCTTGCAGAGATTTAGTCCTTGAGAAGAACCTGCCGCTCTTTGATGGCTTTCTACCTCCATCTGGAGCTTCCCTTTTGCTTTTTCCTCCCCTCACTCTCACTCTTGCCATTATTATTCCAGCTTTTGCCTTGTATCCTAGCTCCCTCGCCCTGGCTATGTTTGTTGGCTTGCCAATCCTGACTATGGGGGGCTCTGCATTCCATTTGGTTATCCTTGATTTGTATAGGTCGCTGCGGTTGCTATACTCCTCCTGGAATGCTTCCTTCATATGGCTATACATGCTCATTTTACCGTCTCTTTCTGGATCTGCTTGTGTATGTGAATTAGACTTTGGGTTGGTCTGTTATTGCCCTATTATGTAGCTGCTTGTATTTATATACTTTTTTGTTTGCGGCCTTATTCATGCACCCCCTATCCTTCGGTTGGGGTTGCTTTGTGCTAGATATCCTGTGAACATTGTTTTATTTGTTATATTGAAGATATTTTATTTGCACAGCTATATTTAAATATTTGAGATGTGTTAAATATATTGGCGTTTGACGGATTCTACGTTAGTCCAGGCGAGTGTATAAGATGGCTATAAAGAACAGAAAGCATATTCTAAGGACTAAATCAAAGCATTCAAAGATGCATCGGAAAGTCGTTGCGAGAAATGCGGTGCGCAATGCTCCTGTACCTACAAATAAGAGAAGAAGGAGTGCAGCCATTCAAAAGAAATCCTCAGGCGGAGCACGTTCTTACAAAGAAAGTGCAAACAGTGGTGTTTCCTTAAATACAAGGAAAACAATGCCTTCAATGGCGTCTCCAGAAGAGGTAAGCAACGCTTTGGACCTGCTATTTCAGAATGACATGGCAGTGTCATTCCTTAAGAAAAATATAAGTAAATGGTCTCCCGAAGTGCTTAAGATGCTAACTACGCCAAAAACAGATGAAGCGATGGCGGAAAAGCTCGGGATGAAGATTAATGCCGTTAGGAGAATCCTTAATCTGCTTCACGGGCATGGACTTACTAATTATTATGTTTCAAAGAATACTGGCGGGTGGCTTTCTTTTGCTTGGTATATAAATGTGGGGAAGATCGAACCCTTCTTTGAATATATCAATAATATGGCAACCGGAAAAACAATCGTGACGGATGAATGCGATGATTATTTTATGTGCAACAGCTGTTTTCCTAAAGACAATGTGATTTTTAACTTTGACTCTGCTTTCGAATCCTCGTTTAGATGCACCTGTGGCCAGAAGTTGTCGAGAATGAGCAGAACAGACGTGGAAAATATTATAGATAGTAGTGAAAAGGAAACATTGCTTGGCCAGGAAAGAACTGACGTGCTTTGATATTTCGTATTGGGTTTTTATAAATTTTTGATCTTATTATGTTTGTAGCGAGGTAGGGTAGCCTGGAGTGCCCGCTGGGCTCATAACCCAGAGATCAATGGTTCAAATCCATTCCTCGCTATTTTTCCTACCCTATAATTCCACTAATATTTACAATTCACCAACTTTATAATAATACAATTTATATTCTATTCATTAGAAACATATTAGTATAACGTGTGTGATTAGCGGAATTGCGGGGTGTGCAAGTGCAAGAATTAAACTTAAGTATAGAATATGAAACCATCTGGCAGATATATCAAAAAGAGAAGCAGTCAAACGAGCTACAACTTATTCCAAAATCTTTATACGAGGACGCTGATATTTTAATAAACAAGTTGAGAGGAGAGAAGACAGAAGAAGCAGGAACCGAGGCAGATAATGCGCAAAGGCTTATAAATTACATATTTGAAAAAAGGAAACAGAAAATAATGCTATATG
>JAKASM010000014.1 GCA_021819045.1 Microcaldota archaeon
CAAAAGCCCGCTCTCCTCAAATGCCTCTCTTACAGCGCACTCTAAAGGAGTTTCCCCTGCCTCGACTTTTCCCCCAAGGCCGTTCCATTTATTTTTACTTATTCCGCGCGAAGCCTTCTTCAGAAGCAGACGATCGCCATCTATTATTTCTACAAGCGTGACTACGATGACCATCTTCTGCACTCGCATCGGTCTTAATACCAGCCCCTTACCTTCATGGCCCTGGCTACTCTGTCTACAGCTATTATATAAGCAGCCATCCTCGGATTTATCTTCTCTCCTTTATCCGCGTACGCTTTCTGCATTGCCATGGTCTCTTTGAAGGAAGTTGTTATTTTCTTGTCGAGCTCTGCATCGAACCTTTCTGTTTCCCAGTAGTATCCTGTCCTGTTCTGCACCCATTCGAAATATGACCCAATAACGCCACCAGAGTTTACAAGGAAGTCGGGAAGGTCGAGGATTTTCCTCTCAAAAAGTATGTTTGTCGCTTCAGGTGTGACCGGCCCGTTAGCGAGCTCCAGCAGCAGCTTGCAGTTTATTCTGTCTGCGTTGTCCTCTCTTACCTGATTTTCTATTGCTGCAGGTATCAGTATATCCACCTTCAGCTCCAGAAGCTCCTCGTTTGTTATTTTCCTTGCAGTCTTGCTCTTGTAGCCCTGCACGCTGCCGGTCTTCTGCTTAGCATCATTCAGCTTATCAAGATCCAGGCCAGCAGGGTCGTATACTCCTCCTTCGGAGTCGCTTATGGCTACAACCCTGGCCCCGAAGACCTTCTTTGAGAGCGTGTAAGCGAACTTGCCTGCGTTGCCGAATCCCTGAACAGCTATAGTCGCCTTCTTCGGATTAAGATGCAGCGTCTTAGCCGCCTCTCTCATTACGAACATTCCTCCAAGCGCGGTAGAGTCCATCCTGCCTTCGCTTCCCCATATCTCTACCGGTTTGCCTGTTATCACTCCAAATTCATTATGCCCTACCATATTCGCATACTCATCCATTATCCACGCCATTATCTGCGGAGTGGTGTATACGTCTGGGGCAGGTATGTCAACATTTGGTCCTATGTCCTTGAATACCGCCCTGGCGTAGGCCCTAGAAAGTGCTTCAAGATCTTTATCATTCATCTTCTTGGTATCGCAGATAACTCCGCCTTTGCCTCCACCAAAAGGAATATCTGCAAGCGAGCATTTCCATGTCATCCATGCAGATAGCGCCTTTACTGTATCAAGGCTCTCCTGAGGATGGAAGCGTATTCCGCCCTTGGCAGGCCCAAGCGCATCGTTGTATCTTACTCTAAATGCAGTGAACGTCTGGGTCTTTCCATTTGACATCTTCACAGGAATATTCATTATCAGCGTGCGCTTCGGTTCCCTAAGTATGGCAAGCGCCTGCTTGTCAAGCTTCATTATCTCTGCTGCTTCCTCTAGCTGATGCTGTGCTATTTTGAATGGATTCAACTCTTCTGCCATTTTTCCACCACGATTAGATACAATAAATGTGCAGAGAAAGTATTTATTGATATAGATGATAGGTTAATAACAAATCAAATGTTGAAAACAAAGGTTTTTATACTTGCGCAACGCTATTTAAGCAAGGTGAAAGCATGGTATACAAGGGAAATAGAAAAGCGCAAAGCGCAATGGAATACCTAATGACATATGGCTGGGCGATCCTAATCATTGCAATAGTCCTGGTAGCGTTGTTTGCTCTAGGAATCTTCAACAGCGGCTCATTCACAAACACCACGTGCATTGCAACATCTGGATTTGAGTGCACTTCAGTATCGCTAACAACAACCGGGCTGACAGCTACAGTAGGCCAGGCAACAGGAACAAGTTGGACTACGGCAAATGTGTTCTTCTTGGGTCCAGGCGTTACCTCCCCACCAAGCACTGTAAATAGCTTGGCAGAGAACTCTATATCTGGAGGGCTAACAACAGGCCAGACAGCAACAATAACTCTTAGCAACTACATATCTACAACAGCAGGCGGGATTGCAGCAATGCCATCAACAGTAGGCCAAACGATATCCGGCCAGCTGTGGGCAGCGTACACAACAAGCTCTGGCGGATCAACGCTCTACACTGAAATAGCAACAGCAAACCTTAAGGTAACCTGATAGCCTAGCACAGTAGCAATAACAGTTTAAGCCAAGGCGTTTGCCTTGGCGTCTTCTCTTTTTCTTTATTGTTTATCTTCTATTTAGTGACAACTTCGCAGCCGCCTTTTTCTACAATTATCTCTGCCTCAGCTTGCGATACATAACCTCCGCTTATCTCTATTAGCGTAGGATACGGGATCAGTGCCCCATTCTTTGAGAGTTCTGATATTCCAGCATATGTCGAAAAGGTTGATCCAAGAGCATTGGCCAGCCACCTTACCGCAAACGGCTCAGTAGGATAATTCTTTTGTACCAGGCTTAGCAGTGTTCTGGCCTCCCTCATGCGTACCGGCACTTCTGCATCATATGAGTATATCTCGCAAACATCGCTCTCTGTAACCATACCTTTGCCTGCTGTTGCGAAAGGCTCTATGGCTACCAGCATTCCCTCCTCAAGAGGGGTTTCATCTCCATTGTCGTAATTTGGCACAAAAATACTCGAATGAAGCTCATGAATGCCTACAGTATGCCCTCCAAGATTACGTATCGGCTGATAGCCTTTCGATAATATCGCCTTCTCTATTTCCTTACCAATGTCTCTGACTCTTATCCCTGCTTTGGCTACAGAAATGGCTGCTTTTAGTGCCTCTTCAGAAGCCTCCAGAAGGCCCGGCATGTTCCCTGATAGGTCAACTGTAAGTGCGCAGTCCCCCAGTGCGCCATCCTTAGCCGCCCCAAAATCCACCTTTACTATGTCGTTCTCCGAGAAGAACCTTTCGTCGCCTATTGATGGGGTGTAATGTGCAGCCTCGCTATTTATAGAGAGATTGAGCGGAAATGCAATACCGTATTTGCTATCTTTTACGTAGCCCTCTACAGCCTCAGCTACGTCTATAAGTCTTGCGCCTGGCTTTATCATTCCTTTTGCCTTTTGGAGCGTCCTGTATGAGATCTCCCCCACTTCTTTTGCTACCTCAATTTTCGGAAACTCAGCATCTTCGTTCGTACCATTTTCCATGTAATCACCTAATCTCGACAAGAACGCCCACACAGTTCATCTGCGAGAGAAGTCATCGAGCATAAGCATCAAATGCATTCCAAACATATATAATCTTAGTTTGCCCCACAGTTGCTGTGCAATACGCAAATCAACACTGTAAAGCCCACAGGCTTTAGCCGTGGGTAGTCTACAATTTCCTCTGCGAGCCAATCCCTTTCAGCTCTTCCTCATCAAAGTCAAGTTCCCTCAGTATTTTCATGGTGGCCGGTATTACCTGGTTGTTTATATAATAATCCGGGTCGTAGTCCATTGCAAATTCCTCAAGCTCAGCTTTCTCAGATATGGACGACCCATGCTTTGTTATCACATAGCTTATCACTGCATGCTCTACCTCATCCTTTCTCTTCAGCCCCTTATTTACTGCTTTCTTTGCAGCTTCAAGCTCGGGTGACGTTGCATCGTAGTTGCTGATGCTCTTCCTTAACTGTGTGCTTATGGCAAGCTCACTAAGCTTTACCTTCCCCTCCCTAAGCTCCTTTATCACCCCCTTCACTATATCGGCAGCAAGCTTGGGGCTGCCCTCCCTCAATATTGCCTCCAGCACCCTCTTTTGCGTATCTCTTGCTATTCTTGACCAGTCCCTCCTCACCAATTCGAAGCCCCTTATCTTTATTCGGCCAGATTCAGATATTAACGCATACTTCTTCTTTGCGCCTGTTTCACCCCCTTTCACCTTTTTCCCTACAAATACTCCGCGCGTATAGAAGTCTTCTAGTTCAAGTTCCATGTCTTCAGGAAGCCTCGAATTGAAGCCCTTCAGGAATGCAAGAGTTTCCTCCTTTGTCTTATTGCCCAAAAGAAGGACCACGGAATCTGTATCGCCATACAGCACTCTGAAGCCTTCCTTCTCTGCAGCAGATATTGCATCCTTTATATACTGCCTTCCATACGCAGTAACGCTACTTGCGCACTCTCTCGAATACCAGCGCGACCTTGCATAACCCAGATACCCATAAAAAGAATTTGACAATATTTTCAATGCGGATGACCTTGAGCCGAGAAAAACATCATCCATGTTCTTTTTGTACTGCTTCTTTATCCCCTTTCTCTGATCCACCAAATTCTTTAATATGAGAGGCATTATCCCTTTCCTGGTCTTATCGAATCTAATCCCTATAGGGGATTCATAGTAGTCCCTGCAGTCGGTGCACACTGTAGATGTATCTATGTTGTAAGAGATTATTATCGACGGGTACAGCCCCCTAAAATCGAATATTGCGAGATTCTCGTAGATTCCAGGGTCTGGGGTCTTAACATATGCGCCCTCTATAGGCGCCCTGAGCCTTTTCTCTATTTCACGCTCATCAGGCTTGTTAGGCACTATTTCGGCAGCCCTGTGTGCGGTTCTCATAAGCAGATAGTCTACCAGCTGTCCTGTGGTTGACACCGCCGTGTCGCTCAGCACATCCCCAGTAACTCTGGCAAGCTCTATTGTTATTGGTGCAAACGTTTCATACACTTTTTGCAGCGCCTTAGAGTCGCTCAGGTTGTAGACAGCAAGCTTATCGAGCTCCTCATCGGTTCCATCCCAAAGCTTAAAGATGCTTATCTTGTCTACGTTGGTTTTTATGTCACCGGTTATAGCTTCATATACATTTTTTAACGTGTGACTATTCAATTTCAGTATGCTTTCAGAGGCGCCTACTATAGATATGAATTTTACAACATTATACATGTCTATGTGTACGCGCCCAGGAATCTTTACTCTCTCAAGCAGCCCATGCTTTTCCAGCCGCGTCTCTCCTTCGAACCGTCCTATGGAAAATTTCATGCCCAGTTCCTTAGACCTGTCAATCAGATATTTTATGTCAAAGTTCGCAGAGTTGTACCCGGATATTATATCTATATCAAGTTCGTCTACCTTCTTCATAAATGCAGAAATAAGATCAGACTCATTTTTTAGCGAAATTACAAAGTCCCTTGCAACCTTTTTATAAGTCATCACAGAGCTGCCCTCCTTCCCATGGGACTTATAAGAGAAGCTTATCATTATAACCGGATCGGACTTTGGCCTAGGTATTCCGAGAGGATTATACACCTCAATATCAAACCACATTGTATTTAATTCAGGAAGCTCCTTTCTTTCTGAAGGGCGGATTGATTTTATGGAAAACCTCCCGCCATTATCATAAACTTCAAATATGTAGTTCGTTAAAGGGGTTAAGTCATTATCTATCGCATACCTTTTTGCAAAAGGTATATCGTATTCGTATGCAGTGCCATATCTGGCAGCCGCAGAGCTGAGCTTAGGGATGTCGATCGGGTTGCCTGCCATTATCTTAAGAAGGTCTCTTTCAGACCCTCCGATCCGCATCCTGGCATGCTGCACGGAAATATCCTGCCCCTGGGATAAGCCTGCCGATAGCTGCGAAGCAATAAAATCCTCTTTGAATGCGCTGTCTTTATCAAGATAGAAATAAGGCCTGAATTCTGAGTCAAATAGCTCATATGCTTTGCGATCAACACCTTTAACAGTTACCCGTATTGCTCCTCTCGAATCTTTAACCAAGTAGTCAATATCCAGTATAATGCCTTCTATCTGCAATCAAGCACCTAAATAGCAGGAAAGGCATAGTTTGCCCAAGAGGACACTATTTCTTTTCCTCTATCTTAGTCTTACTTATGACAAGCGGTGGTATAAGGCCCAGCGAGTAAGCCATCAGGGTGGCTGCGGCTCCGCATCTGAAGTTAAGGTTATCAAGTACCATCTCTGCAACTTCCGGAGGCAGAGTTTTGTTATCCTTCCACCTTTTTGCCACAGCAGATACGGAATCTTTTGAGTCCTTCAGCTCCACAGTGCCAGAAAGCTTCAATTCACCTATTTTCTTTGCACTTTCAGCATCTCCGTCGAAGTACGCTGCAGAGAATTCATACCCTATCTTTAGAGTATCGCTTGCAGCATCAACACTCGCGAAATTATAGTTCAACCTAGGGTATCTCTGCTTAAGCAGCGCTTCTGGTGAAGATATGCTACCTTCCGTCTTGGATATTGCGAATCCTGCCAGTGTCATCATTCAAATCACCAAAATCCTTTTCTCATAAAGGTATTTATAAGGATTGGTGCGCTTCGATGGGCATACGGATATTCTGCGAAAGCACTTTGACCTCCGATTAAAACGGTTTACAGCGTTAGCGTGAAAACCCCATGTTTAAAAGCAGGAGGATGTCACCAATAAAACTAAATAACCTTCAACGGAAAATAAAGGTGTGAATCCATGCGCCTTTGGCTGCCTATAATAATAATCGCGTTTTTTGCGCTATCGCAACTTAGCTTTGCCTCATACAGTGTAGTCAACCTAAGCACGCAGGTTACCTTAAATCTAAATACAAGCGCATCTGTAAGGGAAATAGTCACTGTATTGTTGACAAATGCCTCTATAAACTCCTATATAACAGATAGGTCGGCACTAAACCTCACCCTCAGTGACTGGCAGTCTATAATAGGGCCTACACTTACCCAGCACATAATAAATACAAAGAGCGGAGTTCATAGGTTTGAGCTCCTGCCAGGCCCAGTGACAACTACGATAACCGGAAGGCATATAGCACAGATAATAATGCTATACGATGTATACAATGTCACTTCTGTAGTTGAGACTGCGCCAAGAGTGTTCTACTATACATTCAATAACAGCGTATTCAACTTTCAGCATGAGCTGAGCGGTGAGGTTCTCCCTCCCAATACTGCACTTACAATAATGCTTCCCGCAGGGGCGCGAATAACATCTATATTCCCAATACCGGATAGCCCGGCTAACCTTGTAACAAGCAACTACACAAACTCAACAGCCCTTTCATGGTTCAACCAGGAACCATTATCAAAATTCACATTGTCATTCACAATAAGGCAGAGCCTTCAGGCAGAGGTCCTCCAATTCTTTTCAGGAATTTACAAAGCACTAGGAATATTCACATATGTAATAATAGGGGTTATAGTACTGGTTTTCATAATCTATACCTACTTTAAGGTCGAGAAGTGAGATATTGCATGAATATGAGAGGAAAATCCTCGAGTTTCTATCAAAGAAAGGCACAGCAGAATTGCAGGAAATAGAGGACGTTACCGGCCTACAAAAGGATAGCCTAATGTGGGCTCTTGAATCCTTATCCACA
>JAKASM010000015.1 GCA_021819045.1 Microcaldota archaeon
GGTGCTAAGGCATTCCAATGTCGTACCTATGTCTGCGCTCGCTATAGAGGATGCATTCAAGCTCGCAGGCTTCCCTGAAAACACTTTCATGGCGATTATAACAGACCACGGTGCTGTCGGGGCGCTTATAAAGAGTAGATATGTTGATGGTGTGTCTCTGACAGGCAGTGTGGATGCGGGAAGACACGTTGCACGGCTTGCTGCAAAGAACCTTAAGAAGTTCGTGCTGGAGCTGGGCGGAAGCGATCCTTTCATAGTCTTAGACGATGCGGACATTCATTTTGCTTGCAGAGGCGCTGCAGATGGCAGGCTTATAAATTCTGGACAGAGCTGCATATGCTCAAAAAGATTTATAGTGGTTGAGGACGTGGCTGAAGGATTTGCTGCAGAGTTTGCGGATATAATGAAAAATGCCAAGGTCGGCGACCCGATGAATGAATCTACTGAGGTAGGCCCACTTGCAAATAGCCAACAGCTCGATATTTTAGAGCGGCAGGTGGGGGAGCTTGTTTCGAATGGTGCAAAAGTTTTGTGCGGTGGAAAAAGAATACCTGGCAAAGGGTACTTCTTCGAACCTACCGTGCTGATGGGCGCTGACAAGAAGTTTGTAGCTAAAAATGAGCTTTTCGGCCCAGTTGCCTCAATAATTAAAGCAAAGGATGAGAATGATGCGATTAAGATAGCGAATGATACAAGGTTTGGACTTGGTGCAAGCGTTTGGACCAAAAACGAAGAGCATGCAAAGGATATCGCAAGAAAGCTGCAGTGCGGAGTGGTTTACATAAACGGTATTGTAAAAAGCAATCCGCTGCTGCCTTTTGGAGGAATCAAGGACTCTGGAGTTGGCAGAGAGCTTTCAAGGTATGGGTTATTAGAATTCACAAACATAAAAAGTGTGGTTTTGTCTTGATAGATACTTGAGTTGGGTTTTATGGACAGGGAATTAAAGATAAAAAAATCCATGCGCCTCTTCGCTGAAGCCATGAAGGTAATGCCGGGCGGGGTCTCATCGAATGCGAGGTTGTGGCAGAGTGCACTCTTCTGCCCGATATATACGCCGTGCACCATATTTGCAAACAAGGCAAATGGCGCTCATATTTGGGATGTAGATGGGAATAAGTATATAGACTTTAGGCTAGGGTTCGGTCCGGTCATACTAGGGCATGGCGACCCTTATGTGACTAGGGAGGTAGATAAAGCCACAAAAAAAGGGACGCTTTTCGCTCTGGATAATGAGCTTGAGCTGTCAGTCTCTAAGCAGATCATAAGCATGGTGCCTTGCGCGGAGAAGGTAAGGTTTTCTGTGACAGGGACCGAATCCACAATGCACGCAATAAGACTCGCGCGCGCTTATACCGGAAAAGATGTGATAGTCAAATTTGAAGGCCATTACCATGGAGGGCATGATTACCTGCTATGGTCAACAAACCCGCCATATAATACTAAAGAGCGGCCTTATAAGCAATCGTTGGGCATACCAGAAGCGATAAGGAAGCTCGTTATTGTAGAGACATGGAATAATTTTGAATCTATAGAGAGGACTATAAAGCAGCATCACAGAAAGATAGCTGCGATAATAACAGAGCCGATAATGGGAAATGCTGCTGCGATAATGCCGAAGCCCGGCTACCTCAAGCACCTAAAAGAGCTGTGCGAAAGATATGATGTTTTGCTGATATTCGATGAGGTAAAAACCGGCTTCCGTGTTTCCAGAGGCGGGGCTCAGGAAATATTTGGGGTAAAGCCCCACATTGCAACTTTTGCAAAATCTATGAGCAACGGCTATCCTATCTCAGCTATAACCGGACAAAAGGAGATAATGGACCTGTTCGGGCCGGGAAAATACAAAGTTACACAAGGCGGCACATATGCAAGCAACCCGATATCGCTAACAGCCGCAAAGGCGACGCTCGAGATATTGAAGAACAGAACCGTATACGAAAAGCTCAATGTTTACGGGAAAAGGCTTATGCGGGGCATACAGCGCATATTGGACGACTATAAAATAGAGAATGTAGTTCAGGGGCATCCCACGATGTTCCAGTATGTAGCCACTAACAATAGGGATACGATATACAATTACAGGGAGCTCAAATCAAATTACCATGCGGAGCTTTACGCAAAAGTGCAGTATTGGTTAATGACTAGAGGCATCCTCCTTGATGAGGATAACCAAGAATGCTTTTATACATCTCTCGCTCATACAAAGGAGAAGACGCTAGAACCAACTTTGAATGCATTTGAGCAGTCTTTGGAAAGGGCGCTTACCTCAAAATTCAAGATTACTAGGTTCAAACTGCCAGGCACCGAAAAGCTCATCGCACCTCAACCGGGAAGCCTGAAGGTTCCTACTTAGCTTCTTTTTGTGAATACCTCCATGCCCCTCGCCTTCAGATACTCGAGGAAAAGGCGCACTGGGATGGCTTTCTCCGGAGTGGTTACCCCTTTATATTTAACATTTCCAGAGCATATCTCTTGTGCTATTATTGATGGAGGCACTCCGGTATCCCACGACCCGGCAGGTATGTTGTGCTTTTTGTTGCTGAATGCTTTGCAGTAGACCGCGAGTGACTTTCTTTTGCCATTTTTTGTGCCGGTGATCTCCACCCTCAGAAATTCCACATCGTTTATCTTTATATTTGATGGCGGCAAGAACCTATCTAAGAGCGCCGCAGTTATTTTTCTAGGAACTATTAATTTTCCTCCTATATTGACTGGGCTCTCTGAAGCAAATCCAGCATCTATGAGGAATTTTGTCTTGCTTATAAAATCTTCATCCCACCCGCCCCTGAAGCTGCAATTTTTTATACCTTTGTCTCGCATGTTTTGTGGAATGCTTGCAAGCTCCGAGTGAAGGGAGTATCTGCACAGCACTCTGCCTACGGGCTTTGGGAAGCTGACGTATTTCTCACCTGAAAGCGGTTCTACAAAATGCATCTTATGATTTGCAAATACAGCAGGCTTCTTGGTGAATTCGTCGAATACGGTCTGCATAGAATATGGTACAACAAATGGCTGATTATATTTAGTATAATCCTTGTCTGCAAACGAAATATCTATGGTGTATATCCTGTCAAATCTTTCTGACCCGTAGTGCGCTAAAATATTTGTTATTCCTGGTGTGCTCCCGCATCCCAGTATTGCAACTTTGCCTTGCTTCCTGAAAAGCGAATCAAGTTTCAGCTGTTTTTTGGTCATATGATAGAGACCTCCTAAATCTACATAGTTTACCCTGTTCTTCAGTGCTTGGCGCATGACGGCAATATTGAAGTAGTAGTTTGTTGCGTTTATCAGAACGTCTACTCCGGCTAAAACTTTGCTCATTTGAGCATCGTTATTAGCTTCGGCAGCTGCGCCGTAAATACTGGCCTTTCTGAACGACCGGGCGAACTCCCGTGCTCTAATTAGGTTTCTGCCTGCTATCACTACTTCTCCATCAAATGTTTCTGCGAGGTCTGTTGATATGACGCTTCCCATTTCTCCATATCCGCCCAGAACAACTATTTTACGCATAGCATTACCCCTTCATATTTTTGTAGCCGTCTAATATAAAGTTATTATTGTCTAGGTTGAGAAAGTTTGATTTAATCCCGTTACTTATGTCGCTTTTTTGCATGTTTTTTGATGCGATGAATATCTGGTTGCGCAATGTTGGCGATAGGTCTATTGTGTACAGCTTGAATAGCCTTCTTAATTTCCTTCTGTATGGGATCTCCCTCGCCAATCCAACAACGCTGAATGTATAATTTATGGCTAGTATCCCATTCTTCTTAAGAGCTAAATGCGCGTTTTGGACAAACTCGTTGCTGATGAATTGGTTTGGTATATTATCTTTTTTGAAACAATCCATCATTATTATGTCATATTCTTCTTTTTTGCCTTTTATGTAGGTGGCCCCATCTGCGATAATTATATTCGCATCTATTTCCTCTGGCAAAAATACCTTTGAGGCTTTTATCATGTTTTTATCCACTTCAACCACATCTACATTGCTGCAGGTCCCGTATATCTTACCTAGCTGGTATGGAACCGTCCCTCCTCCAAGCCCTATCAGCAGTATGCGTGGATTTTTGAATAGTGACGGTAACGGCAAAAAGTAATCCCAGTAGCTCCTTGTATATATGCTGTCTTTCATTAGCCTTGAGTAGATTATGTTGTCTGACATAAGTATGCGGTCATTCTTCCTCTCCGCCACAACTATATTGCTCTCTTTTATCTCCAGGAGTATCTTCCAGCCAAAAATATTCCTGTATATAGTTTCGAAATTTATTTAAGCACCCAATAAGATAAATATAGCGTTAAATAATTTAAATTGGTGCAGTTGTGCATGGGGAATACAAGGTCAAGGTAACTGGTGGAAAGTTGGTGTCGATAAAGGCGGAATACGACAAGCGGATTGAGAAGGTTAGCATATTTGGAGACTTCTTCCTGCATCCGGAGGGGACTATATATAAGATTGAGGATAGTTTAGCTGGAATGGCTGCCCATTCCGGAAAGGAGGCATTTAAACAACGAATATCCAAGGTGCTTGAGGAGGAGCATGCCACTTTGATAGGCGCTGACGCGGAATCAATAGCGTCTGCAATAGAGGAGGCGATAAAGAATGGAGTGGAGGGTAATCAAACTTGAAACCAACAGCGCGGCAAGAAACATGGCGATAGATAATGCAGTTATGGATTCGGTTAGAGCCGGTGCTGCGAAACCAACTATAAGATTCTATATGTGGAAGCCTAGCGCGGTGTCGATAGGATGCTTCCAGAGCATGAATGACGAGGTGAATATAGATAGGTGCAATGCTGTTGGAGTCGCGTATGTGCGAAGGCTGACTGGCGGCGGTGCGGTATACCATGATATGGATGGCGAGATAACGTACAGTGTGATAGGCAGTGAGGACATCTTTCCAAAAAACATAATAGAAAGCTACAAGACCATATGCTCTTGGATAATAGACGGCTTGTCAAGATTGGGGATAAAAGCGGAATTTGCCCCGATAAATGACATTATTGTATCAGGAAAAAAAATATCAGGAAATGCGCAGACAAGGAGGGAGGGGGTTTTGCTGCAGCATGGAACTGTTCTTTACAAGGTAGATGTAGAGAGGATGTTCAGCCTGCTCAATGTAGCGAATGAGAAGATATCTGACAAGATGATAAAAAATGCCAAGGAGAGGGTAACAAGCGTATCGTCATACTCTGACGCCACTATTAGCGAGCTTTATGCTGCACTGCTTGCAGGCTTTACCGAAGGAAAGGACTTCAGCTACGGAACATTGTCAAAGGAGGAGTCCGAGAAGGCGGATATGTTGGAAAGGGAGGTTTACTCAACATATGAGTGGAATTTCAATCGTTAAGGATTTCACTGCGGAGCCAACATCGATTTGATGAAATGCTCGCCCGCCTTGTATGAGCTTCTGACAAAGGGGCCTGCTGCCACATATTTGAAACCCATATTGGTGCCCAGATCTTTAAAGTGTGCAAACCTTTCCGGCTTAACATACTCTTTTATCTCGGCATAAAACCCTGTAGAAGCAGGTCTCAGATACTGGCCTATTGCGAGAAAGTCGACACCTGCGTCCTTAAGATCGCGCATTGCCGATAATACCTCATCTTCGGTTTCTCCAAGCCCTAGCATCATGGCTGATTTTGTATGCCTAGTTGGATCTCTCTTTTTTATATATTTGAGCACATTAATTGACTGCCGATATGATGCACGCCTATCCCTTATAGTGGAGCTTAGTCTTTCTACAGTCTCTATGTTATGCCCTATGACATCCGGCTTTGCCTCCACTATTATGTCTAGATACTCCTCTTTGCCAGTAAAATCAGGTATCAGTACCTCAACCAGAGTTTTGCCTCCTTTCTTTTTTATTGCTTTTATACAGTCTGCAAAATGCGAGGCGCCTTGGTCTGGAAGGTCATCCCTGCATACAGAGGTTATCACAACATAATCAAGGCCCCATTCAGCAACCGCTTCTGCAAGCTTCTCGGGCTCTTGCTTATCAATATCTATCCCCTTTATTGCCTTTGATACTGCGCAGAACCTACATCCACGTGTGCAAGTATCCCCCAATACCATGAATGTGGCTGTACCTGAGCTCCAGCATTCGGTTATGTTCGGGCAGTGTGCTTCCACGCAGACAGTATGCAGTCCAAGCTCCGAAACTCTCTTTTTTATCTCCGAGTATTTTTCTGTAGATGCGGGGCGTATCGTAAGCCATTCTGGTTTTTGCAATGCCATATGTAAACTTGTTAGCGCATCTATATAGCTTTTTAGTTATTTGACCTGCTGTCTTGCCAAATGCACACTAGATACAGCTCTTCCAGAAGGGTCTCCAGCTCCTTTAAACTCGCTGCTCCATCTCATTGCTGCAGGAGTCGAACAGGCAACGGATGGACCAACAGGTACAGTAAGAGCTGCATCATCTGTTTTAAAGAAATCATCGAATATTGTCCTATAATAATACTGCTCCTTCGATAATGGCGTTTGAATATGAAATCTCCGCTTTGCTGAAGCTATTTCTGAATCGGATACCTGCTCCTCTGCAAAGGCCTTCAGGCTGTCTATCCAGTTGTATCCAACCCCGTCAGAGAACTGTTCCTTCTGCCTCCATAATATTTCATCTGGAAGAACCCCTTGGAAC
Source organism: Microcaldota archaeon (assembly GCA_021819045.1). The sequence continues at coordinate 6,641 of JAKASM010000015.1, forward strand.
GACTGCCTCAATATGCTCTTTTCGATCCTTCCCCCTTTGCACATCTTTTGCTCGGGGTCTAGGTTCATCGCGTAGTCGATAAACTCTTTGTCCAGGAAAGGCACACGCGTCTCAAGACCCCACGCTGCAGTTGCTTTGTTCGCCCTAAGGCAATCGTATTTGCTGAGCAGCGACAGCTTTCTTACGAGCTCTTCGTGGAATTCCTTCGCGTTTGGAGCCTTATGGAAATAAAGATATCCTCCGAAAATCTCATCTGAGCCTTCCCCTGAAAGGACCATTTTTATCCCGGTGGATTTTATTTTCCGCGCCATAAGATACATTGGTGTTGCAGCTCTAACTGTTGTGGTATCAAATGTCTCAAGATGATAAATCACGTCGCGTATCGCGTCAACGCCCTCTTGGACAGTAAAAATAATTTCATGGTGCACTGTGCCTATATGTTTGGCTGTCCGGCGTGCGAACTTTAAGTCGGGAGAGCCTGGAAGGCCTATGGAAAATGAATGGAGCCTTGGCCACCACGCTTCTTCTTTGTCATGGCTCTCTATCCTTTTTCTGCT
>JAKASM010000016.1 GCA_021819045.1 Microcaldota archaeon
ATCTCTATATTCTATGCCGGACCCATAAGGGGAGCAGGAGGAACAAATGCCGCACTTTCGGTTATGCTTGGAGATTATGCTAGAAAACTGCTTGGCATTGGTGAATATAAACCGCAAGGATCTGAAGTTGAAAGGACATTTGAAGAAATCTTGCTCTACCATACAAGAAGCGGCAAGCATCTGCAATATCTGCCAAGCGAACATGATATAAAGGTCATACTCGAAAACTGCCCGGTCTGCATAGACGGCGTTCCTACAGAAGAGATAGAGGTAAGCGTTCATAGAGATGTAAAAAGAATCGACCCGAAAGGGAACGAGGTTGCAATAAGCAACAGGGTACGCGGAGGGGTGGCTCTGGTAGTGTGCGAAGGCATTGCGCAAAAGTCAAAGAGCGTACTAAAATATGCAAAATATGCAGAGCTAGATTGGGGCTGGCTAAATGAGATAATAAAAGTGGATAAACGCTCATACCAAGGCGGAAATCAAAACTCTGAGGAAGATCCAGCATTTCTTAAGGAGCTTGTTGGAGGCCGACCTGTATTGGCTTATCCTAACTACAGAGGTGCATTTAGGTTAAGGTATGGAAGATCCAGGCTGACAGGCATAGCTGCAAAAGGGTTTAATCCAGCAACTATGATATTGCTAGATGATTTCATAGCTGTTGGTACCCAGATAAAGATAGAGAAGCCAGGAAAAGGGAGCATAGCAATGCCTGTAGATACAATAGAAGGGCCCTTTGTAAAGTTAAAGAGCGGAGAGGCTTTAAGAATAAATACTGCGGAGCAGGCAAGGCAGCTCAAAGATGAAGTTGCAAAAATAATCAGTGTAGGAGATATTCTAGTAACGTATGGGGATTTCAAGAAGACAAACACCCCTTTGATACCATCGAGCTATGTTGAAGAGTTTTGGATGGAGCAGCTAGCTAAAAACGGATACTCTAGCCCATTGGCTGAAATAGGGAGCTTTGAGGCTGCATATAGGCTATCCATGCAGTACGGCGTGCCTCTCCACCCAAAATATCTCTATGAATATCAAGATATAACTCCAAAAGAGCTAGTGGCTTTGGCAGAGCAGATAGCTTATGCCGAAATAAAAGCGAAAGGAAATAATATATTCGACCTAGAAGAGGTCAGGCTTAGCCGCAAAGCCGCAGAGGAAGTCAGGATGCATATCGAGGCATTATGTATACCTCATATAGACAACGGAGAAATAACTATAAAGGCAGATTGGGCACAGAGCCTTTTGGCAACTCTAGGTTTTGTGCAGAAAGAGCAGTTAAAATTGGACAAATCGGCATTGTCCAAATATGTTGGAGAGGACACCATAGAGATTTTGAACAGCATAGCGCCATTCAAGATAATGCCCCGCTCTTTTAGGATAGGTGCAAGAGTGGGAAGACCGGAAAAGGCTAGGGAAAGGCTCATGAAGCCTGCGCCTCATTGCATGTTCCCGATAGGGGAAGCCGGAGGAAAAGAGAGGAACATCGCCAAGGCATATTTTATGTCAAAAAAACAATTTAACAAATACAAGACCGAGATAGAGATTGCAAATTACAAGTGCTCAAAAGGCAATGAGCAACTTGATTCTGAATTCTGCAGAGAACACTCAGCAAGGGCATATATTGAGTCAACATGCTCAAGCTGCGGCAGGAAATCCAGTAATGACAAATGTTTATTCTGCGGAGGCAGCATAATAAGAAGCAGAACCAGGGCCATAGATATAGTAAAGTATCTTGATGAGGCGTGCGCGAGGCTCGGAGTCCAGGGAATTCCAAAAAGCATAAAGGGTGTAAAAGGGCTTTTAAGTGCCAGCAAGGTACCAGAGGCGATAGAAAAAGGCATACTTAGAAGCGCCTATGGCATATACACTTTCAAGGATGGTACGTCGAGGTTTGATGCGACAGATGCGCCGATAACTCATTTCTATCCAAGAGAGATAGGAACAAGCATAGAGCAATTGGTAAAACTGGGATATACGACGGACTTCCTTGGCGACCCTCTATTGAGGGATGATCAGCTCGTTGAACTAAAGCACCAAGACGTAATAATCAACAAAAGGTGCAACGAATACCTTTTCAAAGTCTCAAAATTCGTTGATTCTCTCCTTTCCAAGCACTATGGGCTTGAACCATACTATAATGCGCAGTCTCCAGCAGACCTAATAGGCCATTTTGTTGTTACATTGTCTCCGCACACATCCGCAGGAGTACTCGGAAGGATAATAGGAGTTACTGAGGCAAATATAGGGCTCGCGCATCCATATACAATAACCGCGAGGAGAAGAAACTGCGATGGCGATGAAGATACCACAATGCTCCTGCTCGATGCACTTATAAACTTTTCAAGGAGCTATTTGCCCAGCATAATAGGAGGCACAATGGATGCCCCGCTCATACTGACTGAGAACGTAATACCAGAAGAGGTTGACGACGAAGTATGGCAGATGGAAGTAGTCGCAAGCTATGGGATTGATTTCTACAACAAAACAATCAGTAAGGCTCCCCCATCAGATGCAGCAGTAGAAACCGTAGGTGCCAGGCTAAACAAGAAATCCATATATGGTGATCTGCTGTTCAGCGCAAACAGCACTATCAATGCCATTCAGGATGCACCTAAGAAGAGCATATATACAAGGCTAAAGACAATGGACGAGAAGATAGAGGCTCAGTTCAAGCTTATGGACAAACTATGCAGTATAGATAAAAGAGACACAGCAAGGCGCCTAATATCTGGGCATTTCTTGCGTGACCTTATGGGCAATCTGCACTCTTTCTCCCAACAGGGCTTTAGATGCGTATCGTGCAACTCGAAATACAGGAGGATACCTCTCATTGGCAAATGCACAAGATGTGGCGGCAAGATACTACTCACAATATCTAGGGGCGGCATAGAAAAATACCTAAAGATGGCGACAGACCTTGCAGATAGGTATGAGCTGGAGCCGTACATAAAGCAGCGTATTTATCTTATAAAGAAGGAGATAGATGCTGTATTTGGAGGAGAGTTATCCGGCAGCACTATTGAGACAAAGCAATTCAACCTCTCCAGGTTTATGTAATTAAAAAAGTCTATGCTGTTTGCCAGCAGCTTTCCTGGCAGACAGTTTCTCTATGAATTTTGTTACCCTGTCCTCAGAGAAGTCATGCTCTTTGCACATGAAATCAAGCAGTGCCGTCTTGTCCGCAGGAGTGTCCATACCATTAACAATACTTTCAAGTCCCTCTAACGTTACTTCGGGTTTTAGGAAAAGGCTTTCCACCTCATTCACATCGCTGCTAAACTCTGCTTTATATTTTTGCTTGACATATTCTTCAACTTCGGATAATGAAGTTGCTTCTTTTACTATTTTCAGCGCGGTTTTCGGCCCTATTCCCCGTATTCCATCATTGAAATCGGTGCCAAGCAGTATCCCTACCCAGATAAGCTTTCTCTGATCCAATCCCAGAGCGTTGAGGGTTTCGTCCAAAAAGATGATCTCCGGCTCTATGTTGACGAATATGTTTTTCTTTGGGAGCTTTCTCCTGCCGCTTATGGTAAGATTCCTGACAACTACAGGAGACCCAAACAGCAATGTATCGTAGTCTTGGCTGGCTGCAGCATAAACCAATCCGCTTTTACACATATATGATGCTTCAGCTTCACCCTCACCAGGCGCTTTTACATATGGCACCCCCATAAAATCTAATAGCTGCTTAGATGTATCAACAACATATTTGCTCATTCTAGTGCTCTGCTGTGCATACTTTCGTGCCTCTTCAAGGTTTCCTTCCTTTTTTGCCTGCTCCCATGCGCTGAGAGCCTCGTCCCTTCTGCTCATTCTCGCTTCTATGGTCTTCTGCTTTAGTTTGGACGGCACCCCATCAAATACATAAACTGGCCTTATCCCATTCTCAATCAGCTCTATGGTCCTGTAGAATAGCCCAGAAAGATGGCTCGTAACGTTCCCATTTTTATCTGTCAAAGGAGTCCCATCCGGCCCTCTTATTATTGTCAAGAACTGATACAGCACGTTGTATGCATCTATTGCAACTTTCCTTCCGCTTAGCTCGCTTAAAGAGAGCTTTTTGCGCACTGCCAGGGTCGCAAGATCTACAGACATAATCCTACCTTAATATAAAGTCGCCCAAAGTCGCATCCTTTTTCTTACCGGTATGTAGTTTAGGCTCGTCCTCCTTTTTTGTAGTCAATTTTATATGCAATGCTTTCTCAAGCTTCTTTGCAAGGTCGTCAGACGGGAGGGCCCTACCACTCTCTATCCTGAGCAGGTACCCCTCCTTTTCGTTGATCATTTCCGCAAGGACTTTTAAAGGAAGCTGCATCGAATTCCTTGCATTGCGTATAACATCTCCTAAATTGTCTACGAAGGCTTCAGATTCTTTGCCCCCACGTGTACTTTTCTTTATATATGCCATGTCGCCTTTCTTGGTAGACGACCCTTCTACTTTAATTACCTTCTTTCCTTTCGAGCATGATGCGCATACCCTCAAATCAGTATTTTCCAAAGATACAACATACGCCTCATTTATCTGGCGGCCGCATAATTCGCATTCCTCCACAGTACCACCCTAACAAATTCGCATTCTTTCTTTAAAACCCTTTGCTAAAAAGAAGTTATATATTCTTATCCCGCGCTAATAGGCTTCATGAATACCGGTAAGGCTAGCCAAGGCAGTAAATATACAAAAGGTCAAATAAACTGGATAACAGCAAGCATATTTATACTGGAGTTTGCTGTTCTTGCGTTTAGCTATTACGCCTCATTTATTGGTGCAGCAAACCAGATTATACTGGCGATAGTCAGCCTTCTAATCTCAGGCACAGCAATACGTAGGCTCAGGGGACTGCAAGGCGGATATGGACTATATATGACCGGAAGCAAGCACGGAATAGGAGCAATAGATTCCATATCAAAGAAAAGCAAACCTTTCTGGGAGCAAATGCCAATATGGGGCATTGTGCTTGGTTTTGGAATATTCTCCTACTTTCTTTTGAAAGGAAAGGTGGATAAAAGAGTATTTGCATTCGGAATAATTTCTCTAATACTTATTCTTCTTTTTGTGACGCCTTGCACAGGAGTGCCATTGCAATTCATAAACCTTCCAGGATTTCAACCCTATGCGGCAGAAGCAGCTAGCGCATGTACATTAAATTCTTTCTTTAACCTCTCTCTTCTTGGGTATGCAATCTACGCATTTACAATAATATTCGGCCTATCAGGCTTCATCATTTCCTCGCTCTTGCTTAATGCAGCCAGCATCCTCTCTAACAGCGTACTATTCGCCCTTACTGCATATACTGGCCACCCGCAGACATCCCTGCTAACCAGCCAAGTGCCAGGTGTTGCCCCAGTAATTCCCGGCATAGACGTACCTCTTATTGCGGGTATACTCTCACTTATTATAATCTTAACTATACATGAAGCGTCCCACGGAGTCCTTGCCAGGATGGCTAAGATAAAGATAAAATCAATAGGGCTCCTCATATTAGGGATAATCCCTATAGGAGCATTTGTAGAACCGAATGAAAAAGAGATATTAAAACTAGATAAGGAGAAGCAGAACCGCATATCTGCCGCAGGCATATCTGCAAACTTCATAGCCGCAATTTTCTTCTTCATCCTAACAATGCTAATGCTCGCATATGTGGTTCCGGGCCTCTACCAAAATAAAGGGGTATTCATAGAATCGGTTCTTCCAAATACTCCCGCAAATGGGGTACTGCAGACCGGTATGCAGATTCTTTACTGGGACGGGCACAAGATAACTAACATAAGCAGCCTTGAATCTGCAGGTGCAGGGGATTTGCCTGGAAATAAAATTAATGTTGCAACTTTGTCTTCTGGGTGCTCCGAGCCATCAAATGTTGCGTGCGTATTCAACAACTATAGCATAACAGCGATAGCTATAAATGGCTCAGCAAAAGGCTTTATAGGAATAACAGTATACCAGAAAGAAACCGTTGCTGAGACACCGTACGCAAAAGGAATGTATTTCTTATATACTTTATTCGCACTATCATTCCTTCTTAACTTACTGGTAGGTATAGTCAACCTCCTCCCTATACCCGGATTTGATGGCTGGAGAATATACAAGACAAACATAAAGAGCAGTTTCGCAATAAAATTTGTTGAAGGGCTTATAATAATAGGCCTCATACTCAACGCAGTTCCATGGCTATTCATAGCATTTCTTCACTAACTTTAACAACAGTTACGGAGCGCTATACCCAGAAGCCCATGCACTTGTGTATGTGACATTATTGGATACGCCGTCGTTTCCATAACCAGAGTAGTCGTTCGCGTTGCCGTTCAGCGGCCACCAGCCTATAAGATTGTTTACATTGATCGGCGCACCTCCTATGCCCTCTTGGTAGAGAGCCTGAACTTCTGGCCTGGAAAGGGCGGTGTTGTAAATCTGGAGGTTAGCAACAGAACCATTAAACCATAGGCCGCAGCCATCGCTTCTGCCTACTGACACGTGGCTGACCCCAGCTAAAAGGGAATTAGTTAGCATATTGCAGCCGCCTGCCCCATTGGTATAAGCACAATAGTTAACGCCATTAGTCGTAGCTGCTATGAAATACCAGGTATTTTGATTTATGTTTGCACCAGAATCGCCGCAGTCGCCACCAGAAGCTGTTTGAAACCACGAGCACACATATCCAGGAAACTGTCCATTATTTGTTTGAAAGTAATTTTCTAGACCATTTGTTTCTGTTATGTCTCGAGGATCTTCTCCGCAACCGGTTGTTCCGGCAGATAAAATCGATTTTACATTTATCCACTCTGTAACTGTGAATGGATCTCCCGGAGGTACTGTAATACTTAAACTAGGTACTACTACGCTTGCATCATTGCCATTAAAAATCGCTACATACTTCGGCAGCATGCCATTGCACTGCCCTTCCAAAGAGATCTGCGCAGAAGTCCTGAACACCTCGCAGGAGCCGGGCTGCGCCCTGGGAGAGAAGTTTGAGCTGTTGAATACTCCCAAAGAGAAAAGAGCGACTAGCACTATTGCAATAATCAGGATCGCCCATCCGTATGTCATTAGGTACTCCATTGCAGACTGCGACTTTGGGCTTTGTAAAATACGCATATCCCTATTGCTACTCGGGCATATTTCTAACCTATTTCGCATAACTTTGACCTTAATA
>JAKASM010000017.1 GCA_021819045.1 Microcaldota archaeon
CAGAGCCTAAAACTACATCAACATCTACAATGCAAAGAATAGCCGAAGTGGTCGCCCACGAGCTTGCGCACCAATGGTTTGGAGACCTTGTGACTTTGGCATGGTGGGATGATACATGGCTCAATGAGAGTTTCGCTACATTCATGAGCTACAAGGCTATTGGAAGCGTATTTCCTGCTTGGGATGCTGAAGCCAAGTATCTAGACCAAGAGGTATCAAGAGGATTTGCAAGCGATGATTTTTTAGCAGCACACCCAGTAAGCGTGCATGTTAGTGATCCTGCCCATGCAGGTGCAATGTTTGATGACATAAGCTACAGGAAGGGAGGAGCACTTTTGCTCATGTTCAACGACTATGTAGGTGAGGCAATATTCCGTGGAGGGTTGAGGAGGTACCTTAAAAAGCACTCATATTCAAACGCATCGAAAGAAGAGCTATGGTCTGCAATTGATGATTTTGCATCAACCCAAGGCAGGCGCACAAGGCTGCATAATATTGCGTCCAAATGGATAGAGTCCCCTGGGCACCCTACTGTCTTTGCCCGCGAGAACAAGGCAGGGATCACACTCAAACAGCGCAGACTTACACTGTTAAAAAACTTGAATGCAAGACCATGGCCAATACCTATCAGATACACTTCAAGCAATGGAAAACCCACATCCAGATTGCTAATGCTTACCAGAGAAAAGGCAGAATTGAGGGGAAAAACAAAAGTAAAGCTCAATTTCGGGCAAGCCGGCTTCTACAGGGTAGGATATTCAAACAGGCTTTTGGACTATGCCGGAACTCTTGCGAAGATGCGCAAGGTTTCAGGCAAGGACATCTGGGGGATAGAGAATGACCTTTTCTTCTTTTTGCGCTCAGGACGGCTTCCGCTTAACAAATATCTTGATTATATAGCAAGATACCTGCCGCATGCCGGTTACCCTGCCAATTCAAACATATCATCTCATCTCTCTTGGCTATACTCAATTACCGATGGATATCCAGTTAGAGAAAAAATAAAGGAGGCTGGAATTTCTTATCACCTGACGCTGCTCAATAGATTAGGCTGGAAAAAAACTCCTGGGGAAAAAACATACGATACTGCAATGCGAAACTCCGCCCTTCTCTGGTTAGGCACAGCAGGCGAGCATAAAACGCTGAAATTCCTCACAGAAAAGTTTGCCAGAAATAAACAGATAGACCCAGAAATAAGGAGCGCGGTATACATCTCAGTGGCGCAGAACGGAGGAAGAAACGAGTTTGCCATCATAAAGGAGAGATATAATGTGTCCAACTCTCCAGAAGAAAAAAGGATTCTGCTTGCAGCGCTAGGAAACTTTAATAACACCTCTTTAATCGAGTCTTCCTTAAGATTCGCCATGTCAAAAAACGTTAGACTGCAAGATTCAATCTTCATACCAATCCAGACATCAAAGACCGCTTTAGGCAGAAAGCTCCTTCTTAAGTGGCAGATGGCGAATTGGCATAAACTTATGGAGCTTTACGATCCATCAGCAAATATGCTTAGTGGCCTTACGCTTGCACTCTCTACTCAGGCAGATGCGGATGCAAGGAACAAAATAGTCCGCTTTTTCTCCAACCCCAAGAATCTTCGTGGTGACATCGAAAGAGATGTCAAGATAGCGATAGAGAGCATAGATGCAAATATAAAAGTCCTCGCAGCAAATACATAGGTGTATATTATTGCATGCTCTTTTGCTGATGCTGACAATTTTTTTATCAATTGTATGGCTAGGCCTTATCGGCATAGCTGTAGCCGGCGCAGCATATCGTGAAAAGCCCAAGGCGTGGCATCCGTTCTCCGAAAACGCACTTGTTATAGTCCCGTGCAAAGGAATGGACATAACAATAGAAAAAAACCTGCATTCAATAAAAAAACAGGAGTGCGGGAAAATAAAAATTGTTGCAGTAGTAGACAGTATTAACGATGCCGCAGTAAAAACAATAAAAGACGTCGGAATAAAGCTGGCTGTATCATCACAAAAATACAAGCACTGTAGCGGCAAGGTAGCCGCCATATGCACTGCGTTGTCTAAGTTTAAGGGGTATTCCGCATACGCCATAATAGATTCGGATGTAGAATGCGAGCATAACCATATAAAAGACCTGCTAGCCCCATTGACCGATCCAAAGATAGGAATCTCTACAGCGTACCCGTATTTTAATCCAATTGGTGGCTTTTGGGCAAAAGTAAAGATGGTGTGGGGCTTTGTAGGAAACGGAATGATGGAATCTGAGCTAACGCGTTTTGGCTGGGGAGGTTCGATAGCTTTTAGGGGCGGCATGTTAGGCAGGAAGGAACTCGCTATACTTTCTAAAGCGATCTCTGATGACATCGCCCTCGTACACATTGCAAAGCAAAAAGGGTTGCGCATAGAGTATGTTAACAACGCGAAAATAAAAGTAAATGTGCGTGAGAACCGGAAAAGTTTTTTTGAGTGGTCTAACAGGCAGACAGCGCTTACACTTCTTGGTAACAGAAAACTGCTTTATATGGGGGTGTCTCTTTACTTAGCGCAGCTTTTACTCCTTGTTCTTGGCATTACATTATCAATTGCAGTTTCACTATTGTACCTTATCCTGTTACTGCCATTCGCATTAAGCGCGTGGAAGGCCTTCCAAAGGGCGAAAAGAGATAGGTTGTGGGTGCTTCCAATATCTTTTATTATTAATTTCATATTCCTATGGAATCTTATAAAAGCATCAAAAATGAAGCAGATTACCTGGAGAGGTAGAACGTACCCCCTCACCAATCCATTTTGAGTTAACCTCCACTACCCGCCCCTCAAAAGCCTTAAATATCATTTACAGCATTTCTTCTCTTATGGAAAAAGAGCAAACAACATGCACAACATCTGCAGATAATGCAAGGCTGCTCAGCAGCGGGAGATGGCAAAGCTGCAGTTCGCTTATGGAAGGTTCCGCCATAATCTTAAGGGGAGGTAGCGCAAGAAGAGTCATAATAATGTGCAGAGAAGCAGGCGAAGAAGAGAACGAAACCCAATTTAATGGGTATAAGTACACAGTTGAGCTCTATGAAGGCGGAGCATACGCGAGTTTCTATGTTGTTGCACATTATAAGGAAGGAATATTCAGAATAGACCCTGAAGTTCCAGAAAACATGTGCCCCGCCCCGCACACGTTACTGAGAGGTTTGGGGCTTACTCCTGAAGGCAGCGCGGATCTCTCCCTTATCAAGTATGCATACCCAAAACCTGAAGCTTTGGAGCTATTAGAACATGATGGAATCATATATGCGTCTTTAGGCACAATAGCAATAGAAATTAGAGGCCAACCAAATAATGTGGGTGAAATAAAGTTCCTGCTCCCATATTTCCGTATAGGCGACGAGATTGTTGAGGTGGCTGACAATTTCTTATGCAATAAACTACGGCATAAAACCTCAGTTATGGAATTTGATTACATAATGGATACCGACTTAGAACAGAAGCCTGTACTCGCTGCGATGTGCCGTGACGGAGTATTTTATGATGTAAATAAGCTTATATTTACGCGCCCAGATCCGCAGGCGGAGCATCCGGATGCAAACATTAGCCTTTACAGTTGCGTAAACCGATCTGCGCCGCAGCAGAGGTTTGCATTAATTAGGTATCATCCCGGTTCGGAAAGGTGGGAATTTGAATGCTTGGCATTAGAAGAGAATTACGACAAAATAATAAAGGATTTCCCAACATTAATGCAAGGCGTAACCCAGCAGACGACAGGGTATACAACAGAAGTTGCTCTTCGCAGAACGGAAAATCAGCCTTAATTTAGTAAAGATTCGGAATTTTGTTTAAACCTGCAACTTACAGTTAACGAGCTGCGTACCTATAAATATCTTTATTGAGTAATAAATATGCGGTAATCGCATGGTAAATCCAAATAAAATAGTACTAAAGATTTTCGACAAGAAAACAAGCAGAGAGAAGAGGGCTCATAACTGTGACTTATGCCAGGCTTATAAGAGGGAGGCAGCAAAAGGAGACCTCGATGCAATCAGATTCTACAAATCTCATATAAATCACGTGGTAAAGAAATACGGGGGTGTGACACTTATTTTTGACGCAAAAGAGAAGCTACCGCTTCTGGCTCCATCAAAGACAAAATAGGCTTTTCTTTGAAGCACATACTTGTAGGTATACCGAATAGCCACAGGCTGGCATCAGAAATCGGCAAAGTTGGATCTAAGAATGGGATAACCTTTTACGATAGAAAGTCTGAAGGCTTTATAATCGTTTCAATGGTTCCCTCGGATTTTGAAAGCAAAGCCACATATCTCGCAGAAGTGATCTCTTTAGCAAAAACAAACATTCTAGACACAGAAGAGATAGGGAGGCTTTTTGGTGAATCCGCAGTAGGGGCAGAGCTAATGGGAAGCCGCCTCCTCATAACAGAGAATGCTGACGCTTCTTCCATGCTCACTAAGGCAGGCATTAAACACACCCAGGTAAAAAAAGAGAGCATAATAGAAACCTTGAAATCTGCAGGTGCAGCAGAGGCCGGGCTCCCAGCTAGAATTCAAATAGATAAGTCCTTCAATGTCAAGGGAATAGGAACGGTTCTATTGGGCATAATCACCTCAGGCATGCTTCATAAGCATGACCAACTTATGACCCCAGATGGAAAACAGGTCATCATCAGGTCCATACAAGTGCAGGATGATGATGTTGAAGCTACTGGAGAAGGAGCGCGCATAGGGATAGCCATAAAAGGTGCGGATGAGTATGAATTTGAGAAAGGCGACGTGCTAGCTCCAAACCCCATAGATAAGGTTGGGCGCCTCAAAGCGTCAATAAGCGTAAGCAAGCTTGCAGGAGATAGGACTCTTGATTATAAGGAGATGTGGCTTGTCAGCGGCTTCAGGTCAAGCTTGTGCAAAGTCTCTGAGGATACTGGTGGTTCAGTAACAATACTACTATCAACCAAACTGCCTCTTGAATCGGGAGAGAAGTTCCTGCTGGTCCGCAATGCAGCCCCCCGCATATTTGCAGGCGGTACAATATTAGAAGTCTCACCCAAATAGCTTTTTTATAAACTCCACAATCTGGTTGATAATACTGGAGATCGGGTTTGATGACACATTGCTTTGCCCATATGCAGCAGTTGTTGTGCTCAAACTTGTGCTTGTGGTTGTTGTAGGAAGAATGGTCGTCGTGCCAATACTAGTTGTAGTCGCTATAACAGTCGAAGTGGCCGTCGTGGTTGGCAGAATCCCGCTCACGTTACTATAAATATTAAAGTCAACCATATCGAGCCTTGGTATATACAAAACCCTAACCAGCTCTACATATATCCCGCTCTGCCCGTATACTTTCTGGGGTTTGCCAAGAGCCAGGTAATATGGCCTACCGTTCAAAGTCACGCCTGACTCGTTTGGAGCTATATAATTCTGCTGAAGGGTAATGTTTGGGTTCCCAATAGGAAGCGTCGTTTTCCCATATGTTGATATGTTTATAATATGGTATCCAGACTGCGTAGTATTGTTATATGGTGTCACTGTAAATCCAAGCGGCTGTGGTACCGGAGGATATATGGTAAAGATCCACGCACTTAAAAGCATTAGAAGTAACATCAAATCCAATTTAATACACAAGTGTGTCTTAAAATAGTTTTTGTTTGTTTCTTCAAAAGCTGCATTTAATCTGATCCGGCTCAACTTGAATTGTACGTCGCCAGATTTAGCCCAGTACAAAGGTTACATTGGTGATAGTTGCATTTTGGCCTGTCATCACAGTTGCATGCTGGTTTATCAGAGCCAAACCCAATGCACATACGCTGCCGGGTGGGCAATAGGGTGAGCTCACTCCATATAGGCTTATGTTGTAAGGCGTTGACGGTTCAAGTCCTTGGAATATTATACTGTATTGATCATAGTTATTGTAGTATCCATATATTTGTGAGCCGGCGGATTGGGAGCTGCTGTTAGTGTACCCGCCTCCTGAAGGGGTGGGTATGTAATATGTCTTAACAGGAACAGAAATGTTATAGCCCTGACCGACTACTGATGCCTGAAGATTTACCGCTCTTCCGAAGGGTATCACGAATACTACCTGAATAATTGCGGTTCCTTTGGAAAGCGACGGCTGCCGAATTGATGATATAATGTTGGGGGCTGACCCTCGTGCTCTAATGAACGCTGCAACACTGAATAAAATAGCTATAAGGCTTACCGCAAGAGCAAATGCGAGCAAATCATCGGTCATCTTGCCGTGCTGCGATGCCATGTGACTATATCACTATTAGATTTATTAATATTTCCCTAATCTGAAAGTAAAAGGGACGTACGAATAAGCAGGAATAACTGCGACTGTGCAAATTTGTTAGAGTAGAGAGTGGTCACTACATTTATAACGAACAAAAGTCAAAAGGCCAGGTTTAGGAGATTATCTCCCCTATCGCAAACCTTTCCTTCACTTCAGAGATTCTAGCCTTTACAGTGTCGCCCTCTTTTGCCCCTTTTATAAAGATCACGAATCCATCTTTTTTGGCTATCCCGTCTCCTTTCGACGCAACTGCCTCAACCTTCAATTCAACTTCGTCACCCACCTTTACAGGTTTTGGTGCTCCGCCGAACCCTCCAAATCCGCCTCTTCCTCTTCTTCCGCGGCCTTCATCAGAGTAGCCGCTACTTCCTTCTTCTTGGTCCATATACTCACTTTTGTTTTCTTTTACGTCAGAATTAGAGCCATCAGAGATTCCATAAAAGATTCCTTCAGACCTTCCTTCTTCCGCACTAATATAAGGAATACCATAATATAAAAAGCTATGCCTGCATAGCGCTCGGCGAGAAATTCTGCAGAGTTTATAGCAAGACCTACTTAGCTATGTGACATCCTCCCACCCCTAAAGGATGTGGGCTTCCGCTGCCTTTCATCTATCTCCGATTGGCGTTTAGGATCATGGTATATTCTGAATCTGTATGCCATCACGGAATCCATACCACCATATTT
>JAKASM010000018.1 GCA_021819045.1 Microcaldota archaeon
ATAATGAGGCTGTCCTTTGCGCTGCGTAGTCATCGTAAGGCATAGTAAATCTATTTTAGTATAAGTATTTAATACTTTGTGTGGGAGAATCAAACTATGCTTCCTCGTAAACTGAAAATGGGCCCGCGGAGAGTCGAACTCCGTATCTTCACGTTGTCAACGTGACGTCTTACCGATCGACTACGGGCCCTTTGGCTCTAGAGTGTTACTACCATCCCATCATATGCTACTTCCGTATTCTTAAATATCTTTCTCGCTTCTGCAAGCAGCAGTGATGGGGACTTGTATCTTGCGCTCATGTGGAATATTATAAGCCTTTTTGCATTTCCTTTCTTAGCCACAAGTGCAGCTTCTGCTGCAGTAGAGTGCATCCTCTGTAGCGCAAATTTTTGCAATTCTTCAGCATACGTAGCTTCGTGTATCAAGAGATCGGCCCCTTTTGAGATTCGGTATGTTGAAGCGGCAGGCCTTGTATCTGCAGCATAAACTACTCTTCTTCCTTTAGACTCCTTAGCCACGCTGCCCAAACTTATTACCTTGCCGCCTAACTTTATTTTACCTTCTCTTTCCAGCTTTGAATACATGCTGCCTTTTATGCCCAGCTTTCTGCATTTTTCTGAATCAAAATGAACCGCGTCGTTTTCCTTAAAACAGTAGCCGCACGTGGGCACAGAATGCCTGAGCCTGAATGCAATTACCGAAAATCCCCTTCCTTTCATCACTACTCCGGGCTTAACGCCTTTTATTACTATTTTGTATCCTATTATAGCTTTGTCGAAAGTTATAAGTGGGACCAACTTTCTCTCCTCGCCGCGCGGCACATATATTGTGAGGGGCTCCACCCTTTTATTCAATGCTAATGTGCGTATAAGGCCTGCCACTCCGATTGCATGATCGCCGTGAATGTGAGTTATGAATACTGCCTTTACTTTCTGGGGGCTTATCGAGCTCTGCATCAGCTGCCTCTGCGTACCTTCTCCACAGTCAAATAGGTATATGCTGCCTTCGTACTCAACTGCGACGCTAGGCAGGTTCCTGTCTTTCGTCGGGGTTGACCCCGATGTGCCCAGGAATATTACTTTTATCGGAATCGGCAATATCACACCTCTATAGTCACGGTCTTGTTTTTGAGGTCAAGTTCTATTATCCTTATATGATCGAAAGTTTTCTGGAGGTCCTCTTTTGTGATTCTTCTTTCTTTTTGCAGCTTCTCTATCATCCTGTTGATTTCTTTCATGTTACTGAATATTGCCTCTCCTGCCATTTTATTGCTTTCTATCATTGCATCCGACTCCTGAACTAGCTTTTTCTGCTTCTCTATGCTGGCAAGCAGATCGTTTAGCTCTTTATTTTCTTTTGGGGTGCTTTTGGTTACCTCATTTGAATAAAAATCTCTTATTGTCTCCATTATGCCAGGCAATCTGGTCTGCACAAGATTTTCGTATTTCTTGATTACGCATGCAGAATAGTCCACAAGTTTCCCGTCCCTTGAATAAATGAAATAATCCTTTCCTGCATTGGATATTATGTCTGAAATTACACCTATCAGCCTGTCTAGAGCAGGTGGGGGGATGCTGGCTGCAGCACTTTTGGGATCAATATTGCACCTCGCCAAAGCCTCTTCCAAATACAACGGACCGATATTCACAGCTTTGCTAAGCACTGATATTATGCTGCCACCAAGCGCAGCCCTCTGCTTTATGGAAGAAATGGATTCGTAAGGTAGAAAATCGTTCTTGGGCATAGAGTATGCTTTACCATTTCTTATGTCTCTGTCCTTGAAGCTTTCCTGCCTATATGCGAGGCTTATCTTCATGTTTTCATCTAGTAGTATCAGGTTGCCCTTGCCAAGCATCTCGAGCGCCAGCGACATCCTGGCCTCGCCTTTGGACAGTTTGAACAGTATTATCCTGTCGTTTGCAGCCTGCTCTATTTTAGAGATGAGAAATCCGTTCACCCTTTTCCTCATAGCCATTGCAAAATTTGTGGCTGACTCCTGAACCGGAATCTCTTTTGCCTCCCATATCCCTCTTTTGAATGCGCAGATTAGCTCAGCCCTGTCCCCACTCCTGCTTATCCTTATCCTGAATGCCCCTTCCCCTATTTCGTAGAATTTGTCTATGTAGAAATTTTCGAACCTCTTAAGCTCCTTTGCAAGAAGGGAAAGCTCGAGAGCATATATCTCTCTCATCTTATCAGTGCTGATGCTATTGCTTTCTAAGCTTTTTAAGCCCCTCCTCCCTTGCGACCTTAGAGAATGCTGCAGCCTTCCTCCTTGGGCTGCCGTCCTTGCCGTCCTGGAAGGCCGTGCCTATCTGTATAATGTCTGCACCGCTTGAGAACACCCTCCTAGCTTCAGCCGCGGTTGTTATGCCGCCGCCAACAATATACGGCACTGTTATGACCCGCTTAACCCTACTTATCATCTCTGACGGAATGGCACCACATCCCTGCGCCCTGGGGTTTGACCCTGTGTCTGTGAGTATAAACCTCTGCCCCATATGCTCTCCTGTAAGCGCAAGCATTGCCGCTATATTCGGCTTTTCCCTGGGTATGAGGTTTGCGTCGCCTACCCACCCGGCAGTCCCTCCAGGATGCACAAGTATATAGCCAACAGGCAGCGTCTCTATGTTTGCTTCTTTTATCAGGGGTATGGCAAGCATCTGTGCCTGGGTATGCCAGTATGGATTGCGTGAGTTTAGCAGGGATGTGAAGTATACAGCATCCGCATGCTTGGTCATTGTGCTTGTATTACCGGGAAAAAGGACAAGGGGGACATCTATCGCCTCTTTTATGCCTACAGCAACGCTGTCGAGGAGGTTGCCGGCTGCGCCTACGCTGCCGCCCAGTAGTATTATGTCTGCACCTCCCTCAGCTGCCTCTTTAGCGGTTTTTACCGCTTCGTCTGGGCTTTTATAATCCACAGGGTCTATGAGGCTGAAAAGCATAGCCCCTTTTGACCCCAGCACCTCATTTATATACAGATCAACTTTGCCTGGCTTCATATCATCATCCTGATTTATTTTTTAAAGTTTTAGCCTTAGCCTCTTTGCTTATGAAATGCTGTATCATTAACAGGCCTTCTGTTTCTACATCCCTTGAGGGAGTAAAACCGAGCTCATCTCTTAACTTTGATATGTCGATTATCCTGTCGCTGGCCAGGAATTCATATTCATCGTAAGTTATGTTGGCAGTTTTAGAAAGTAGCCTTGCGACAGCTGGAGGTACACTTTTATTTGGCGGGTTTACGCCCAAGGCCTTTGAAGTAAAAAGAAACAGCTCTTTCGGTGTGTGCGGCTGCCCATCCGTCAGGTTATATATTTTGTTATTTGATATGCCTGGTTTTCTGGCTGCAAGCAGAATCGCATCAGCGGCATCATCTACATGGAGTAGCGTAAGGTGGTTGTCGCCCCTGCCTATGTATCTCATTTTTCCCTCCTTAATCAGCTTGAACGCCTTGAAAAAGTATGGCTCTTCATAACCTGGGCCATATAAAGTCCCCATCCTGAATATTGTATATTTTAGATTCTGATGGCTCTCCGAAAAAGATTCAATGAGGTGTTCTGCCATGGTCTTGCTCTCGGAGTAATGGCTGGCTGGTTTAGGCTGCGCATTTTCATTTATTAGCTCGCCCTTCCTCCTATAGCCGTACACTGTAACACTGCTTGCATATATGAAATGCATCCTCCTCTCTGGAGTATTGGATTCTATTACTGCCTGCAGAAGGTTCTCTGTGCCTATGACGTTTATCTCTATGAGCTGGTCATAGGTAAACTTTGAGTTGTATGACGCGCCGCCAATATGGAATATCCTGTCAACTCCTTTTGCTGCCGCCCTAAGGTTTTCTCCGTCTTCTTTCCTCTTTAGCGTTATGTCTGCAACATATGGCACGGAGCCCGGTGGAAGCTTCTTCCATTCTGGAAGCTTTGAAGGGTCGTCCTTGAGCACAACCCTTACTTCATTGCCCTCCGCAATTAGCCTTCTTATGACAGCATTGCCAAGGCCCGTAGTCCCTCCGGTAACAAGGCTTATGGTCCTACCGGTTTTATCAGAGGGCATGTTCACACCCGATTTTCACCATCAAGCACCGCTATGGCTATCTTTCGCAGCCTGTTGCCTGCCAAACCATAAATTGCGTATGGTATCCAATCCTGTCCATACGGCACATATATGTCTACGTTCATCTTCATCTTAATAAGCCTGCTCATCTTCTTTAAGCTATAGCCAAAGGGCATGCCAAATATTAAATCCCTTTGGTTCTTCTTGGCGATTGATGCTATCTTCGATATGAGCTTGTCATTTGATTCCTGTATGCATATCCCTGCTCTCGCCTTGGAAAGTTCCTTTATCGATGCCGCATATGCATCTGCATACTCCTTCATGTCCTTCTTCCCTGGGTTGTCCTCTCCGAAGAGATAGGGATGCCTGGTAACGCGTATATGGGCTCCTTTTTTTATTACAGCACTTAACTTCTTGATATAAGCTGCATTGTTTATGGATACCTCTATGCCTAGAGTATCTGAATTTATAGAATTCCTCGTATACACGTCTATGAGCTGGTCCGGCCTTACGTCTCTGCCAGCCTCTATCCAGACTCTTACAGAGTTACGCTCTGCAACCTGCAACATATCAGAGAGGCAGCGTTCTGCGCATTCCCTGCTTACGGTGAAGCCGAGCTGGGACAGTCTTGCAGATACCGAGCATTTCATGTGCAGCCTGGAAAGCTGCTTTATCATGTGCACATACGCATTTGAATTGTACTTGGCTTTAACCGTATCCGGGACCGTTTCGTTGAGGAATGTAAGCGTTGCGCTTGCGCCGATTTCGTTAAGCTTCCTTACTTCATCCAGCGCGGATTTGAGGGTTGACCCTGCTATGTGCTTCCTTATAACCCTGTACACCAAACCCTTTATGAGCCTATGCTCTTCTCTCAATATAATCACTGAAGGGACTTTACCGAATTAACCTATTTAAAGATATTTATTAGCAGATTATGTGAAGATGTATGAAGATGTAAGGTCTACTTATACCTTGCCCTTGAAAGTATGTTGCACCTGCATAGAGCAGATGCACGGCAGTTTGCCGTCCAGCACGAGTGTGAATATATGCCCATAGATTTTGAGCGCTTTTCGCTGCCTCAGCTTATAAGCAAGCTACACGCTGCGCTGCTAGAGCTTGTGGATGTGATGGATGGAGCCATCATGCGGAATAAAGAGATAAAGTCTGAAGAGATAAACAAGCTGAGGGCGCATATTTCCGAAAGGTTAAAGAGAAATGAGGATATAGAAGATAACAAAAAGCTTATACAGGTACTGGACCTTTTCAAAAGGAATTCTACCATAATAGAACTGGTTAAAGAGGACGCAGAAGACTGGTTGGATTTTCTTGATACTATAGAGGAAAGGCTTAAAGGGGGGCATGATGCAGAATTATCCGCAGAGGAACTGAAAGACATTGAGCGCATAAAGAAGCTCAGCGGCGGCATAAAGAAGTTGGTAAGGAAATAGTGGAGTAGAACCGCGGCATTCATACTGGTTTGCTCAGGTTTCCGGAGCCGGAGGGGGCATCAGCCTAAGCATACCTTCTAGTCTGGTGCCGTTCTTTTCCTGCTCACCTGCGTGTTCAACTGAAGGAAGGGGTGGAGGCTGGTCTCCAGTGCCTTTATTTGTTAGCTTCTTCGGGCGGTTGAACAGCAACCATAGTTTGCTTTGTATGTCTTTCCACAGTTTGTTGAAATAATATTGTTCGCTTTTATCTTCGCTTACTATCAGCGCTATCTCTTCTTTAGAAAAACCTAGTGAATCCAGTTTCGCCCTGGTAAACTGGTTGAGATATGCTTTAATTCCCATTCTGCCCACTAGCACCATATCATATGCTGTGTTTATTCCGTCTATCTTTGTAACCAATCCTGATGCAAATGTGTTTCTTGCTGCCCACTCCTTCATTAGTAGCTTATATAACTGTATGGACTGCTTTTCTGTAAGGCTATTGCTGTGCAGTGCGTCTCTAAGGGCTTTGTTTTCTTCCTTATCAAGCAGTGCGCCAGCCCACAGCACATTCTCTGTGTATTCGTTTATCCTTTTTGACCATTCCTTATCTATTTTTACCTCGATCTTTACGGTTTTTTCGTCCTGAGCCGATTCTTCTGGCGCCTTAGCCCCGGTGGTATTGCTTTCTCTATTCCTGTGCTCACGTCTTGCATGGGTTATTGATGGTTTATAATTTTCAAGGTACTGTATTATTCCTCCGACTAGAACTCCAGAACTGCTCATATTTTTAGCTTCAGCAGATGCATGGATTACCTCTTCTTGCACAGCAAGATCTACAAATAGATTCCTAATTGCATTTACCCCGGAGGTGACATTCGATGTATCTAGCAGTTTTTTAAGGCTCTCAAATACTCTATCCACCGCCGCTTTGTTTCCTATTGTGCCAAGTTTTGACACGATCCTATAGTCCGATCCTTGGGGCTTGGCCTGCTCCTTCAGTGCATATAGCTCTACAAGAATGTCATTCATAGTAGCAAGCGCATCCAAATATTCTCCATTTCTGTTAGTGCCTGGCGTGCTGGTAAGTCTGTTTCCTATTAATGGTGCTTTTTTATAAACAAACTGGTTTAGATATGAAAATGCTGCGTCTTGCGAGCTTGCTTCGGCAGCTGCCTGGGCTGCGGAATGTAGCCTTTTTTCGATTTTGCGCTCCACCTGCCTTTTTACATCTGGAGTTCCGAAATCGTGCACCTTCTTTAGAGTCTTTATGGCCAATAGCGCCTCGTCTATGATTTTATCCTTTTGCGGCCCCAATCCCTTAAGCTC
>JAKASM010000019.1 GCA_021819045.1 Microcaldota archaeon
ATCCTTTGCGATTCTGCCTTTTATTTCAACTGAAGCCTCTATATAAACCGGTCTATCCAAAAGTTTGGACGGAATCACCGCCTGGATCACTCCTGTGGAATCTCTCACAACTACAAAAGATTCGTTGGCGTGCTCTCTCTTTCTCCACACCCAACCAAGTATTGAGACCTTTTTCCCTACGTTTTTTTCATTTAAAAGGTCGCGTATAAAGACCTTTTTGCCTTCATCAAGTTGCACACTCGATATTTTGCCTCCTACAGTTGCAGTTTCTTTTGAGCTAGCTTTCTTTGGCATTTTATCCCTGCTATTTAATCTTGTTTAGTAATAAAAGGCTTGTCTATAATTTACTTTGTTCAGGCAATAATATAAATTCTCTTTTTCCTATAATCCGTGTGGTATAATGATTGACGGCTATACAGATGTCGCCGTAGTGGTCTCAGACGCGCAGAAGGCAAAGAATTGGTATGTTGAAAAGTTAGGTTTTAAGGTCGTGCTCGAGAAGGGCCATGCTATATGCGTAAGCCCGAATTTTGAAGACCCAGACCTAAGAACGAGATTGCCAACGCTTTGGTCAAGAAGTTACGTTCAGCGAGCCGCCTAGAGACGAAGATGGTTATAAGATGGCAAAGTTTCTTGATATGGACGGAAACGAGTACTGGCTTTTTGAAAGCAGCACTGCGAAAAACGTATTGGACGAAGCAGTCCAGTGAATGTGGGCGCGTAGCTCAGCTTGGATAGAGCGATGTCCTCCTAATGTTTTGGAGGCAGACATAGGCCGCGGGTTCAAATCCCGCCGCGCCCGATTATCTGGCAGCAATTACCAACCAAAAACTTCAAAACCTTTATTATGTTTTCGCATCAAACACTATTTATTGAAAAAAATCGGGGTGAGCCATTGGCAAAAAGGCAAAGCGAAAAAAAAGTAAAGCAGGAACCAGTATTCATAGTGAAGCCAGCGCTGAAGCATGGTGGCCTTGATTATCTTCACATATCACTGATGGCGCTCGTTATTATACTGATAGCGCTTGCCTTTTCGCTTTCGTTATTCAAACCAAATTCTATAATACGCAACTGCCAGTACGGAATACTCAACGGCACATGCATCCAGCCAAAATACAACTCAAGCCAGGCAATAGCAGAAGCAGGCAAAATACTGGCAAGCTATTCTTTTGTGAACTCGTCGCTTTCTCTGCTGCCTTACTATTCCGAGCCAAACAAAGCTAACGCATCATACCTTCCAAATCTAAATGAATGGCTGGTTACCGTTCCTTACATAGATCCTCTGGCAAACAATAGAGTGTTTAACATCTCTTTCATGCTGTCTGGAAGCAATCTTTCCCTTTCAAGCTCTTACCTGCAGAGCATAAACCCAAAGGTGCAAGGCAACAATACGGTTGTATCACTAGGAACGGTTGAGCTGGGAGGGAAGGTATACTGCCAGACCGCCCCTCCGATACCTATCTACTACATAACCGACCCTTATGCTCCAGGAGCGTTTTCAGGATTGGCAAAGGCCATAAACCTGTCGTCAATGTACCCTGGCAAGCTCAATATAAGCTACGATTTCATATTTACAAACTATTCTGCAAGGTGGTATCCAGGCTACGGTGTACTTCAGACGCAGGCCATAGGCAACTACCTGTTCTGCGCAGCTGCACAGAAGAGGCTTGCACAGTTCTCAGCAAATGTGACAAAATTATTTGATGGGAGGCCTCTCCCGAACGACACGCTCTACCAGACCGCAATAGGCTCAGGCCTTAATCCCACATCGCTGAATGCATGCCTTGCAAACAGCACAACCTCCCTAGACTACCAGGCAAAGCTTGCAGGTTTCTACAATGTTGTATCCACCCCTCAGATCATAGTGGACTGCAGGTATTCCACAATACCAGAGACTTCCGGCAATGCAATAAATTATACGCTAAGCGTGATAAATACTTCAAGCAAATAATGAATGGTTGATTGGCGCATATAATAGTAGGAATAGACCCAGGGAAAACATCTGCAATAGCGTGCCTTGCTCTTGACGGCAGGCTTATCCTTGCAGTGCACAAGAGCGGCGCGGGATTGGAGTGGATGGTCAGTCAGATCCGCGAAATAGGCACTCCGTCAGTCATAGCAACAGATAAGAAGCGCCCGAGTTCAATAGCTAGGAAGCTGAATTCAATATTCAATTCAAGGCTTGTATTCCCGCAGAATGACATCTCTATAGAAGAGAAAAGGAGGATGTCAAAAGGCACAGGCATCAAAAACCCCCATGAAAGGGACGCATACTCTGCAGCTTTGAAGGCATACAACGCCATGGCGAACAAGCTGAACCAGGCAGAGCACATATCAAGGGAGATGAAGGTGTATGACACGGATTCAATAAAGGCAAAGGTGTTTAACAAGTATTCTATAAGCGAGGCCATACATGGCAAAAAAGCAAACCGATGACGCAAAGCGATAAAAAGGGCGCCATCTGAATATAATCCACATCAAGTAGGGCGACCAGTGATAGATTGATCAGGCAGAAGCAGCCTCAGGCAAGGCATAATAGGCGCAAGGCAGACTCGACCTCAATAAGAAAAGGAATAAGCAGGCTGCCGCTTAAGAGCCTCCACTATGCAATATCATACCTTATGCTAGATCCTTGCTCCGCCAAGGCCAGAAGCGGCACCTCCGAAGCCAGAAGGCTGGCAACAATAGCAAGGCACAAAGCCGCAATTGAAAGCATCCTGTCAGACGCTTCCGATTCGCATACTAAAGAGGCAATCCATTCAAAAATCACATCGGCCGCAAATTCCTACGTTGGGTTCTTCTACTCGATAGACGAAGCTGCAAGGAAAGCATTCATAGACCGCGCTGACAAAAGCACGATGTCGGACAGGATACCAAAGAAAAACAACCTAATACTTATCCCTGCAATCATGGCGAGCAGAGGGGAGAGAAGAAGTAGGGCGATGGCGCAGCTTTTAAGGTGGCTGTACTCCGCTCCGCTTGTTTTCTTGCAGAAGAGCTCCAAGACCGCAATGCACATAGAGCTTCTGCAGCAGTCTATAGGATTGAAAGACATAGCGGACAGCTCTATGAAAAGGCTCTCTCTCACTATGAATCAGCTCGACTCCGCCATAGAGAGGATAATGGGGGGCGGATTCAGGTTTGAAGAAGACAGCATGCTTGCAGACATTGCAGTGAACGAGATAGTCGCCATCTCAGAGGCAGAGAGGCTTTCAATAGCGGATTTCATATCCGAAAAGCTTTACGCCAGCGAACTCTACGGAGACAAAGCGGTAAGAATGATAAGGAAGTAGCTTAATATGTATCTGAGCAATCTTTATCTAGGGCTCCGATCGTCTAGCTCGGTCAAGGACACGGCCCTCTCAAGGCTGAAACTCGGGTTCAAATCCCGATCGGAGCACCAAACTTTTACATCACTTTTATAAACATTTTCTGAGATAAGATAGCACTCAGGTGTCTCTTTGATAAATGTGGGTTTATATTACAGAGTTAAAAACGGAAAGGAAGAAGAGTTTGAGGCTACATTCAAAAATGTGATAATGTACCTCTCAACCTCGGTACCCGGCTTTAAAGGTGCAAAGCTTTACAAAGAGGTTTCAAATGCACAGGAGTATATGATATACAGTGAATGGGAGAGTACGGATGCATTTGCCGCTTTTATGAAAAGCAGGGAATTTTCTGACACAATAGCAAAAGGCAAAGAAATAATTGACGGAATGCCCCGCCACAAGATATTCAAAGGGGTAGAAGAAGCTGATTGACAGCGCAGCTGGATTTATAACATAGGATCAAAGTGGAATAATGGGCAATAATCCCACATTTGTTCAATTTGCAATCCTCAAAGTAAATGACGAGTGGAGACTTCTACCTTTAGCAGAAAGAAAAAATCAAACCGCAGAACTTGAAACCGCAATGACAGCGCTTGGAGACAAGAATATAGCATATTATACTTGCAGTAATATTGAGTCTGATGCAGACTTGATCATCCTTTTGGTGACAAACCGCATAGAAGACAACCAAAATATAATAGGCACCATCCTTAACTCTGGCCTAGGGAAGCATATGTCTCTAAAAACTTCCCTTATAGGTTTAATAATGGAGTCTGAATACGTAAAACATCATGACATGCAGGCGCAATCCATATCTGCTGCAAGGTCAAGCAGGTACATAATCATATACCCATTTACCAAAACTGCAGGGTGGTACCTAGAAAACCCCGATAGGAGAAAAATTATGATGTTAGAACATATAAAAATAGGAAAAGGATTTAAGGGGGTAAAACAAATGCTACTCAATTCCTTTGGCATTGATGATCAAGATTTTGTGGTCGCATACGAAACAAACGATTTGATGGAATTTAGCAGACTTGTTAAAGCGCTGCGCCACACAAAGGCCAGAGGGTATACCCTAAGCGACACCCCGGTGTATGTGGGGATCAAAAATAGCATCGAGGAGTCACTAAAAACGATAAGCGGCATAAAGTTCAGCAAAGGTTGAATCAAGCAAACGCTAAATGGTGTTCTTTTGGTAGATAAAATCGCTGTTATACTAATGGCTTATGGTAGTCCTGGCTCTATGGAAGAGGTAAAGGACTATTACACAAATATAAGGAATGGGGTGCCGCCAGATACAGATCACCTGAAAACCCTAGAAAATAAATATAAAGCAATAGGAGGAGTATCTCCTCTTCTCAGAACCACAATGCAGCAGGCGCACCTGCTGGAGGAGAAACTAAACTCCACCCCCGGAAGTAACTTTAAAGTGTATGTAGGTATGAGGCACTGGAGGCCTTTTATACATGATGCAGTTAAAAAAGCAGTTGAAAGCAGAGCAAATAAATTTATTGCGCTGTCTCTCGCACCCCACTATTCAGAAATGACAATTGGAGCCTACAACAAAGCGGCTGAAGACGCCCTAAAGGCTTCAGGGCAGGAGGCCAATGCAGTTTACTCAAAAGGATGGGGAAGCAACCATGCATTCATAGAGGCTCTTGCTGAAAAAACGTCCCAAGCTCTAATAAGGCACAAAATGAAAAATCCGAAAATATTGTTTACTGCGCATAGCCTTCCTGAGAAAATATTGGAGTACGGCGATCCGTATCCCACAGAGCTTAAAAAAACATGCATGCTGCTTGCCGAGAGGTTGGGAACCAAAGATTGGGAATTTGCATATCAAAGTGCAGGTTCCACAAAGGATAAATGGCTTGGCCCCGATGTGCTTGAGAGCCTCAAGGCGCTGCAAGCTCTTGGTAGAGACGAGGTTATGATAGTACCTATCGGTTTTGCCACTGACAACCTCGAAACTCTTTATGATATAGACATAGAAGCTAGGCATTTTGCAGGCTCTATAGGAATTAAGCTAGAGAGAGCAGAGTGCCCTAATACAAGCCCCACACTTATAAATGCCCTGGAAGAGGTTTGCAATAACATACTAGGTAGATAACATGGATGTAATGAGTTTTCATGCGACTTACAAGAACATGGAGCTTAATGAGCTTGAAAGATGGACAACATTAGACCAATCATTTATAGAAAATTTGCTCAAGGAGTGCCATGTTAAAGAGTATGTAATACTGCGGACATGCAGCAGACTCGAAATATACATGTACAAAGGAGGGGATGCAAGAGCAAAATTTGATGCACTCTCAAAACAACTGCACTCCAATAACATTTTCTTCCTTACGGGAACAGACTCCATTTCGCACTTAATGCGGGTTTGCAGTGGGATGGATTCAATGATATTAGGTGAACAGGATGTGCAGCGGCAGGTAAAAGAAGCTCTTCAGACGGCTATCCAGGCAGGCACGTCAGGAAAGTTTCTCAATTACATATTTATGAAGGCGCTTAGCACTGGAAAAGAGGTGAGGGAAAAGACAAAAATAAGAAATGGAATAACATCGATACCGCATATTGCAGTAAAGATTATAGAAGAAAAAAGCAAACTACAGTGCTACAAGAGCGTATGTGTAGTGGGTACCGGAAAGATGGCTCGCTCCCTTCTGAAGTATGCAAACGGACTGCCGGTAAATTTATATGTGTGCGGTAGAAACCAAGCGGTGTTAGCAGAATTGGCAAAGGAGTCTGGAGCCACGCCAATAGACATAGCCAACCTTGATATAACGCATTTTGATTGCCTGCTTACTGCAGTTTCATCCCCTACCCCTATAATAACAATACGGAATCGCAAAAGAAATCCCCAGATAGTCATAGATTTGGGTAATCCAAGGAATGTTGACTCCAAACCAAACACAAATTATATTGATCTAGATGTACTCAAGGCGCATGCAAACAAGACTATTCTGGCTAGAGAGAAAGCCATCGCAGAAGCAGAGAATATAATTCACAATAACTTAGTGCTGCTTTCAAAAAAAGCTCAAAGACTTGCAGCAGAAGGAGCTGGTGTTTGGTGTAAAATGTCGAGTTTGCCCCGTTTCCAATTTAAGAAGCACCTGTAGACAATCTTCCCCTCTTGCCTTCTTTTATCAGTTCATAGCGGGAAAACCAATACACTTTAGCGGTGGGATAAAAGCGAGGGCGGAAAAGATAGATAGATATACGGCAAGGCATATAAATATGACAAGAAAATATGGTGGTATGGATTCCGTGAT
>JAKASM010000020.1 GCA_021819045.1 Microcaldota archaeon
CCGATCTCTGCAAGGGTGCCCTCCGAGGAGCCTGAAGAATTCATAGTTCAGCGAGAAAGACTCCCCATTCACAGTTACAGGCAAAGCAAAATAATCTACTGCAAACGTGTAATTGCCAGAAATAACGTCGGCAACACGGAATCCAACCCCATTCTGCAGCAGAAAAGTCATTCTTCCATAAGAGTGCTTGCTTGCATTTACAGGCAATTTTCCAAAAACAGGTATAGGTGCCGCAGACGCTATGATGAAGATGCTGGCATTCTGGTCCGTCAGGTTTACAAGCGCATATCCATAGTTTGTACCATTGCTGCCTATGCCTATAATTGAGTTGTAATTCTGCGCAACCGCATTACCGGCAGCT
Source organism: Microcaldota archaeon (assembly GCA_021819045.1). Next base: position 362 of record JAKASM010000020.1, read on the forward strand.
TTATACAAGGCTATATTCTGCGATCTAGTGATATTATTATAGAAGAGAGTAGGCGAAGTATAAGACGCATTCAAGTAAGGGAATGTGAAAGCAAATGCTATCAGAGCCAATAAGAGTACGATAGCAAATCCATATCCAGAATCGTGAATGCTCCTAATGAAGTGCACCGTGCTCCTCCCTCTGCGACTGGCTTTCGGCAGTATAAGCCCGTATCCGCTTGCTATTACTAGCATTATGATTATTGCAGCATAGAATAATATTTGCCCGGCAAAAAGGTGGAATGTGGATATCGCCTGATTTATGCCGTAATAGCTCCACGCATACGCTATCCCAAACATCCGTATGAAATTGAATAGGAGCATTAGCGCAATTCCTGATACAACCCACAACCCCTTATTCCTATTCCTACCATCATACAGGTATGCGACCGGTAATAGAAACATTGCAAGAGCCACAAATGTTCCAAGCGGGGCGCATGTGGAGGCTATGGATATAGAAGTGCTGGTTTGCGATGCTATTGTTATGCCGTTTATGGTAACAGGCGCTCCAAAGACTCTCAGCAAATAATAAACAAATTCGGCATTTATCCTTGCAAAGGCACTATTTTGCAGAAGCAGTGGCATAAGCAGTAGAGGCGACGCGAATAGGTAATATGCAGCTATGGGCCAAAGCTTCATCGCGCCATCCCTCCCGAAAAGTATTATAATGAAGGATATTATCGGTAGACTTACCAGCAACGCGTCTATTCCGAATGAGCTGAAAGCGAATGACATTGCAACCCTGACATACGAGAGCAATAGAACATACACTATGAAGATTGTTATTCCCAATGCAAATTCCCTCCTGTCCTTATTGAGCTTTAGCCTCTTCTTAAGTGAGAATACTATAAGTGCAAATACCATCAACATTACTACTATAACATATGTGGCAGGGTCAGTATCAAGAATAGAAAAGCTTGCCCTTGATATTATTATCGCAGTTGATAGTAGCACAGCGATAAACAACACAATAATGCCAAAAAGTTTATCAGGAATTCTCATGCCAACACATAATAGTTTTGTCCTCGGCCGAAATGGGCTTCATCACTGTTTCAGTAGTTACTCTTTTCTTCATCGGACCCATACCTCTCGCAGCCAAGATTAATAAAGAATAGCATTAAAATATCAACAGTGGTGGAATTGAAGGCGGGTTACCTGTTCAAAGGTCATACAGCTGACGTTGAATTCATAGCAAGGGGAGCTTCCCTAGAGGAAGCCTTCAAAAATGCGATACTTGCAATGCTAGACACCGTAGCTGACATATCTGCTATTAAAAGATCAAAGAGTAAAAAGGTCCAGGTAGTTATAAAAGACTCTGCAAGAAATATAGAGGATTTGCTCTGGATTACCTTGCAGGATGTGCTGTCAGCTACTGACTCAAGAGGGGTATTCGGATATAAAGTTGAAAGGCTTAATATAAAAAGTAATGCGAAAGGATACAGAATACATGCAATTATACTATCAAAAGAGCAGGAGCCCAAATATTCTAATATTTATGTAAAGGGAGTTTCAAGATTTGATATGTCGGTCAGGAAGACAGCGCACGGATATACAGCAAAAGCAGTGCTAGACGTATGACAAATTCATTACGGAGAGCCCCCGCAATCATTCTTCTTTTATAGCGGCTCTTATTTTCATCAATGTGGCCTGATCGATATTGCTCATGTTGTGCGCAGTCCTTGCATGCTCTGCTATCTGCTGAAGAAGTGTATTCTCTTCAGCTGCATGCGCTTCGAATCCGCACTGCATGCCTATATCCCTACATGCGAATTTTTTCCCCACATTTCTCACCACTTAACTTACGTAGTACCAATATAAAACAATTCCACTTCTCCATATGTACTTAGATATATGCTCCTTATGCGAATCTAACCACAGCGCACATGGGCCCTTGTCCTTCAGGCTATTATGCGGCATTGGTCGGTCATGTGAACCGGTTAGCAAGCGTTATGATCAAGCCCAAAAGCACAGGGATTTCGTCTCCGAAGTCGTTTGTTCCGGCCTCCACGAAAAGACCATATATCTGGAAGATCAACGCAATTACGAAGAGCACGAACACGACGTTGTTCTGTGCCAGCAGCGCCTTTATTTCTGTGCGTTTCCACGAAACAGCGAGGTACACAATGGCTATGAGGGCCATTAACGCTATGCCGAAGTCGTCAACAGAATGCGATAACACATTAAGTTCACTCAAAGCGTCGAGCAGCATGGCCACAAAGAAGAAAACGGCCAAGAATACAAACACCCTGCGCTTTGCCAGTTCGTGCTGCACGGTCTTTTGCACCATCCGCACACCCAAACATATGACAGTAATATCGTATTGCAACAAGGATTTAAAAACCATATGTTCTGTGCGGCAGAAGACTTTCAATTCTCTAAGAACGCGGGGAGCAAAAGAAGGCAGGGAAGGGGCTCCATGAGAACAAAATTTTAACTAGTTGACCGAAGGATGTTAACGCCCTTGCCGGGATTTGAACCCGGATCACAGGCTCCGCAAGCCCGTGTTCTATCCAAGTTATACTACAAGGGCACGTCCGATTTTATAATCATATCATACAAGATTAAATAAAGTATATGATAAACTGATACTGTCTTTAAATGATCGCACTTCAAAGTGTTAAGGTCTTTTACAGAGTCGACTGGCTGCTTGACGACTTGCTGCCCGTACCTACAGAGGACGAAATGAAGTACAGGTACAAAGAAAGAGCAGAAGAGCAAGGCGCATATATTGAGATGGCAAACTTCATGAGGAAAAACACCCGCCAATTAATTCCTAATATATTCAACAACAGTTCCGAAGACGTCATTGTCGAAGCTGGTGGCATGGTTGTAGCAGCCTCCCCTCCAAGGCCGTACGAAGAGTGGGCGTATGACTGCGCGAAGTCAGATATAGTTGTTTCAGGACCGCAAAAGATGAGAGAAACCGTAATACAAAGACTGCAAGAAGAAAAAAGGCAGCGTTGATAGAAAAGCAAAACATATCAGAATACCTCCTGCAGTTTGCCAAACCATTTAAAGACCTGTGCGACTCCGGCCTTGTGGATGGCGTACTTGGAAGGGGCTCGTATTTTGCTGCAAACGGATTTCTTGTAGAGAATGACAACTTGAATTTCATGCTGCTTCGCACAACAGTATGGAACGACGAAGAGAAAAATAGAATACACACTTTACTAAAACAGTTTCCTGCCGCATATCTTTGGTTGCTTGGCGCAGGATACAAGGAAGAGCAGATAGGATCAGGGAATGGCAAAAAGGTAGTCTATTTCACATTGATCGACAGAAGCACTGTGGCACTTGGCCGCGGCCTTAGATACGAAAAATACGTTCTGCTTAATAGCCCAGGAATTGCGGTTGCAGGTCTCAGTAAGGAACGATCGGAAAGCATAGCCAGGGAGGTTAGTTCCTTACTGCCGGATCATAACCGTGTCTCAGAGCTTGGCATACCCCGGCTACCTAACTTTGATAGGCTTAAATAGGCTCGCTTTTATAAATCTGAGTAGGAAAAGCGTCCATTCAGGGATTTGATGAAGGCGAATCACAGAGCAGCAACGAGTATAAATATTAACGCTGTGAATAACACAATCGCGTTGGCAGCGGTCTTGGAATTGGAAACCGTGCTTGGAAGTTCAAGATGGCTAATCAAAAAGCTGCTGTCGGTAGCCCACGACTCTGGTAGAGGGAAATGCTCTTTTATAAGCGTTATTCAATGGGTTGTATGAAATGGCACACACTTACCTGACAATAATCTTACCGTCCATAATCTCTTTTATAATAACTCTGATAGCTGTGCGCTTCCTCATGAGCTATTTGTACGAATCCGGGGTAACTACTCTAGATCATAACAAAAAAGGCAGACCTATACTGCCTTCAGGAACAGGTCTTGCAGCAGCCATAGGCTTTACTGTAGGCGCATTGGTATATGTTTTTGGAGGCAGTTTTGGAATATACGTACCTGTTGCTTCATTGGATTACCTGCTTTCGGCGGTTATAGCAGTTGTGCTGATATCCATTGTGGGTTTTCTGGACGATCTAAATGTCAAAAAAGAGATGGGCCGAAGCACAGACATGTTCGACACTAGAAGAGGGCTGAAGCAGTGGCAGAAACCGATTTTTACATTGATGGGTGCAATCCCTCTGATGGCAATAAACGCAGGAGTGTCTGTTATACGTATACCGCTTGTAGGTGCGGTCAATTTCGGGATATTTTACCCGCTAGTTATAGTTCCTTTGGCAGTTATATTTGCCGCAAATGCATTCAATCTCTTAGGAGGTTTTGACGGAATACTCACAGGCACAGGAACTATACTAGTATTCGGTATGGTGCTTTATAGCCTTCTCTACGGCACATATCTAGGGTTGCTGCTCTCTTCGCTTCTTTTCGCCACTATGCTTGTAATGCTGCTCTTTAACCGTTTTCCTGCAAAGATGGTGCCGGGTGACAGCTTCGCATACTTTGGGGGCTCAGGAATAGTTGCGGCAATGGTGCTCGGCAATATGGAATCATTCGGCGTCATACTCTTCCTGCCATTTATCATAGAATTTCTGCTACACTTAAGAAAAAGGTTCAAGGTTACAGATTTAGGCAAGTTAAGGGCAGATGGCACAATGGAGCCCCCATATGGTAAGAAAATATACAGCTGGTGCCATATCATAATGAACATAAAAAGGTGCAGAGAGTGGGAGGTATCTCTCTACATGTGGCTGATCGAGATAGGGTTTGTAGCGCTTGCATTTGGACTAAAGGCTGCAAATCTGCTTTAAAAATATGAACGGGAAATCCGACGTGCTTCAGCTGCGGCTACGGCCCTTTTCTGTTTGAGGCGGTTTTAACCAACTCTATGTCTGATCTTTTTATCAGCTTCTTTCTTCCCGCATAATTTGCGTACACCTCTGCCTCAACTATTAGCTCCTTTACTGTATCTTCCAATTCTTTCTCAAGGCTTATCACAGCCCCTTCACTAATCCGTTTGCATCCGGATTCCTTGAGAAATTGTTCTATATCGTAAAGACTGAACCCCCTCCTTTTCCCCAAACCAACACCTGGTGGAGAAGTATTATTAAGAAATCTTTTTAAACCAATACAGAGCAATCCGATTAGTGGCATTCTCGCAAGACTGGTCCAATGCTAAGATTTGGTTTTCACCTTTCAGTATCTGGCGGCTTGAAAAATGCCCCGCTCCTTGCAGAGCACGAAGGCTACGGAGCCTTCCAGATATTCGCAAGTAATCCGCGCTCGTGGGAGCACAGGGAAATAGACGATAAAGAGGCATTAGAATTCAGACAGATTGTAAAGAGGTGCGGTGCAATCCCATTTGCGCACGTTCCATATCTATGCAACCCCTCATCTTCTGACCGGATTGTGAATAAGAAAAGCGTAGGCATGCTGATATCAAATATAAAAAGCTGCAACGCGCTAAGGATAAAGATGCTGGTTGTGCACATCGGCTCGCATATGGGAAGTGGTGAGCATGTAGGGGTAGACAACGCGGCGGATGCAATCCGGTACGCGATCGAGAAGACTGACGGCGCCTCTCTCCTGCTCGAAAACTCCGCCGGATATAAGAACAGCGTAGGCTCAAAGTTTGAGCAGATCGCAGAGATCCTTGACAAGGTCAGCTCAGAAAGAACCGGAGTCTGCCTCGATACATGCCATGCATTTGCGGCAGGCTATGATATAAGCAGCGAAGATGGTGTGGTAAAGATGTGCGATGAATTTAATGATACGATAGGTTTCCATAGGCTTGGCCTAGTGCATCTTAATGATGCTAAGTACCCTGCCGGAAGCGGGTTGGATAGGCACTGGCACATAGGAAAAGGCTATATCGGTGCAGCAGGTTTCAAGGCCCTCTTCAATCAGAAGCAATTTAAGGATGCTTCTTTCATAATGGAGACTCCTGTGAACGATGCAGGGAACCCAGAAATAAACATGAAGGAATGCAAAAGGATAGCAGCATCTGCGGTAGGCAAGCAGAATATATACTAAACAAGGGAAATAGCCAAGGCAGCAGCAATGAAGCCCGCCAATATTATTATCGGTCCAAGAAGTCTAGCGTCCGCTATTACCGATTTTGTGAGCTCTACCATCATATCCCCAACATCAGGGCCCCATATAGGGAATTTTTTCAT
>JAKASM010000021.1 GCA_021819045.1 Microcaldota archaeon
CAGCTACTTCATCAGCAAGCTTGAAAGCCTGATCCATTGGAAGATTTGGGTAAAGATCTGCTAGCCTCTGGTTGTCTATGACTATTAGAGTGTCTATATTCTTCCTCAGTTCCTCTATTCCTTTTTCGGCAACCTTCATTCTTATCCTTTCGAGCCTGAACGGATACGTGACTATCCCTATTACAACAGCGCCGGAGCTTTTTGCAATCCCTGCAACTACTGGGGCTGCGCCAGTGCCTGTACCTCCGCCCATGCCGGCGGATAGGAATACTAGGTTATAATCGCGGAGAGCCTCTTCGAGCTCTTTCTGCGAATATTGTGCTGCCTTATTGGCGACTTCTGGAAAACCACCTGCGCCTAAACCTTTGGTTAGAGGCCCACCTATCAGCATTCTCCTTATACCCGGATCCAGCGTGTTTAGGTGCTTGGCGTCGGTATTTATCGCCATAAGAGATGCTCCCTTGACCCCAATCCGGCTTATTCTCTGGATTGTGTTGCTTCCTCCTCCGCCTATTCCACATACTGCAATTCTTGCCCTAAAGAGTTCGTCTTCATTGTTTGCGGTTTGGTTAAGCGCAGCATCGACAATTTCCATCCTAGCACTATCTTTACTCTCTGAGAACCTATAAATAGATTTTCTTTTGTTGCTCGTTTAGCTTTTGTAAGGGTGTGTGTATGCACACGAGTATTTTAGCGGTTACCTTTATGCGCAATGCTTGCGAGAGGGATATTATCGGTACATAAATGTATCATTCTCTTCATTCCTTTTAAGGTTTGCAAGGTCGCTTTCCGATTTGGTAATTAGTATGAGTATGGTTGGCGTTTTGCTTTCTGGGTCTGCAACTACTTTTAGTTCTAAATCTACTTTAGGTCCGATCTTTTGCATAAACTCTTCGATCTTGCCTTTTATGGGTATTCTGATGGTGATAATTTTGCCATTAAACACTGCCGTTTTGGGCTCGTCCTTTTTCTTTTCTTTCTCAACCATTACATCCACCAATCTTATTTGGGCGCGAATGCTTAAATGTTTTGCTTTGCAGGATATTTACCTTAGGGTCGTAGTGGGAGGGGATTTTGGACCGCTGCATATAAAGCAGCCATAAATTAAACTCTGCTTGTTTCCTTTCCACATATAGAAAAATATTTAAGGACTCGCTGCAAAAGCTATCTATAAAGACTTACAGAACGCATAGCAGAAAGCCCCTATCTTTTAGATAGAAGGGCATGTCGGTAGGCATTATATATCTGCGTGCTTCTCCTAAATTGTAATAGTGTATTAGCATGGCAAGATTAAGACCCGCAAGGACATGTAGGACTCCGAATTCGCAGGCATGGGCAAGGTACTCTCTAAGAAAACCCAGGAAAAATTATGTGAGGGCTCTGCCGCACACCAGTCTTTTGGTATTCAGAATGGGGGTGGATAGTAATAGCTATGATATGGAGGCCACATTAGATACAGAGATACCAATACAGCTGCGGTCTAACTCTATCGAGGCTGCGCGAATGGTCGCTAACAAGTATCTTGAATCGAATATACCGAATATGTACTATTTCGTGGTAAAGAGCTACCCGCATAATGTAATACGTGAGCACAAGATGGCCACAGGAGCTGGTGCTGACAGAATCTCTCAGGGAATGAGCCTCGCATTCGGCACGCCTGTATCTGTAGCAGCCAGGCTCAGGGCTAGGCAATCCGTTTTTATGATAAGGTCGAATAGCGAAAATGCGGCAATAGTGAAGCATGCTCTGAAAAGGGCGATGTCAAAGCTTTCCGGCAGGTATAGAATAAAAACAAAGATAGTTGATAAGGCCAGAGCTGCCGCCTGAGGGATTTGGATGAGGCTTCTTTTGCAATTTCCAGAAGGGCTGAAGCAGCATGCTCTAGAGTATGCAAAAAAGCTTGAGCTGCAGGGCAACGAGGTATTCATATCGGCCTCGCCAACTTTCGGAGCATGCGACCTTGCAATAGAAGAAGCCAAGGCCATAAAAGCCGATAAGATTGTGCATTTCGGCCATGCAGAGTTCCATAAGGTTGATTTTGAAGTTGAATACATTGAATACAAGATAGATGCCCCGATGGCAATATTGGAAATGGCGCTGCCATTTTTAAGCAGATATAAGAGGATTGGACTTGTCACGACCATACAGCATGTGCATCAGTTGCCTGCAATAAAGGAGTTCTTTGAAGGACATGGGAAGGAGATTATAATAGGAAGGCCTTATGGTTTTGCGAAGAAGCCTGGGCAGATACTAGGCTGCGATGTAGGCAGCGCTGCAAGCATTGATAGATGCGTTGATGCGTTTGTGTATTTCGGCGGAGGGATGTTTCATCCTCTTGGTGCACTTCTGAATACCACAAAGCCATTTCTTGTGATAGAGCCTTTTGTGGGCAAGGTCGAATTCATAGACAGTTACAGGAAGACCTACAAAGGCAAAAGCAAAGGAAAGATACTAAGTGCAATGAATGCGAGGAGATTTGGCATACTTCTCACAACAAAGAATGGCCAGCACAATGGGGCATTGGCGAAACTGCTGAAAGAGAGGATAGAGGGGGCAGGATTTGAGGCAGAGGTTCTTGTAGCCAACACCTTCGACTTTACCTCCTTGGGGAATATGCTTGAATTTGAAGCTTTTGTTAATACGGCTTGCCCAAGAATAGCTATAGACGACTCTGATAGGATAGGAAAACCTTTATTGAGCCCTAATGAGCTTATCGAGGTGCTGAAAATGAAAGCAGAACTGAAAAAGATTCAGAGCAAGATCTAGATATGTGTGTGGCGATCTTCTGTTTTAGGATTTTGTTGGCTTCTTAGATCTATCTTAAACCGAAAGCCAGATTTGCGGGATGCGGTGTCAAATGCGCATGGTTTTGTTCTGGTCTTTGCTATCCGAAGCACAAGCATTTGCCACTTTTAATTGCAATCGCATGTGCGGTATGTGTGTTCTAATAGATTCGCCTTAAAGCATAACGGATCTGGCGGGATTTTCAAAACTTTTGATTAAACTTTTTCTAAAAGTTTATTTGAACCCGCAACATCCGGGTCCGAAGCCCGGCGCGCTGTCCAAGTTGCGCCACAGATCCGTTATAATTTAGTAAGGAAAGCAATATATGGTTGTGTGCTTGCAGCGGTAAAGAACCATTCGCTCGCACACGTGTAATTAACAACGTGGGCTGGAAATCCGGCATGCTGCAGCTGAGAATGAGAGCGAACCGCTGTCTAAGATGCGCGCAAAGATAAATGTAGTAGTTTGTTCAGAAGTAGATAAGTAATAAAAGGAGTGTAATGGAACTTGCAAGATGCAAGAGCCTGCAGTGGTAGGGTAAGCTCCTAGCCTTTTGTTGGGAGAGGATGCCACTAATCTAGAAGTTTGCAAGCCTGGTCTGCTTTATTTCATACATTGTCTGCCAATACTCGCGTATGTGCGGCTTTAGCACTCCGTTCTTCATGTTCTCCTTTATGGCTGCAATTGTGTAAGAATCTGCCGGGTAACCAGATCCAATCTCAACCCCTAACTGCTTTGCTATCTTATCTATCTCCCAGTCCCTTTCCACCTTAGCTATTATGCTGGCTGCAGAAACTACAGGGTATATGGAGTCTGCCTTGTGCTCTGCTATTATTTTTGTGTATTTGACGCCTTTTTCCAGTTTTAGCGGAATACCGGTAATCTTTGTTGGTCTGTTTGATGAGAGGTTTACTCTCATGCCGAATTTTTCAGGTATAACATCCGGCGAGTCAAGATAAAGAGTGCTTATATCTGCAGACAAGTTATTGAAAAGCCTTGCAAAGTGCATCGCTTCAAGTTCATTAAGGGAAATTTTGCTCCTCATTGCCTCATTTATCTCAGCGGGAGCTATCTTGCTTACTTTAACATCAACTGCGATCTCTTTTATCATATCGTAGAGGTTCTCCCTTCTTCTCCTTGAAAGAAGTTTAGAATCCCTCACCCCTATGTCCGTGAGCCTATGGGTAGCGCTTTTCTTTATAGCAACAAGAGCGACAACTAATGGCCCTATCAGCGCGCCCCTTCCGGCTTCGTCACCTCCGCATATTATTATCTGACTGCCTGGCATATCAACGATTAACTATTGTTGATAAAAGCTTAAAAATGCGATTGGATTTAGTGTCTAAAGCTCTTTCCTGTCAACAACTATGAAATCATTGACCGCCCTTACTGAGGAGTAAGGAACCCTTACAGAGCCGCCTTCGCTCTTTATCTTGTTTGCAAGCCCCCCGTCGAGGCTTGGTTCAACGAGTATAGCATTAATCTTGCCTGTCACATCGCTTATCTCTGCATCTATGAATCTGCCAAGGTCGTATCCATCTACAGTTACTACACGTTTCCCTACCAGCTGCTTTGCAATAATGTATTTTACCATGCCTACACCTCTAGTCGCAATAAATATTACAATAGGAAACTATTAATATACTTATGCTTCTGACTGCAGATGCGGAATTTTGCAGGATTGCAATTTATATATGGGTTTAAACAATATTGGTTCCATGGAACAGAAAGAGCAGAAGGCCGAAGCTAAGGCTGAACAGCAAAAGGAGAGGGCTTCTGAAAAGAAGGAACAGGTCATAATATTCAAGGACAAACAGGCAAGAATACTGCTTTCGCTTAAGGCCTCTGGACAAGAATTGTACATATCTTCTCTTGCAAAGGCTACAGGAACAACGTATGTGCATGCATGCAAATTTCTTAGGGAATGCGAATCTAGAGGGATAACTGCAAGTGAGAGGCATGGGAGGGTAAAGGTAATAAAACTGACAGATAAAGGGGTGCAGCTCGCAGGTATGATCGAGTCTATGTACAACTTAATATCGGATCAGAAGAAACAGGAACAAAAGCAGGAGTGATGGGTTTAGATTACCTTGAGGCTTGTCCTTTTCTTAACAGCGTTTATGACATGGCCATAATCTCTGTAATGAGCTATGGCGGTAAGCGACACAGTATATTCGCCTGGGTCTGATTTCATGCCTCCATATACATCAACGCCGATATTTTTCTCCTCATCCGGCGCCAATTCGCCTACTCTTACCTCTCTCTCTTTTGATACTCCCATTGAATCAAAACCCAGCCCTTGCGGCAGCTCGACTACTACTGATGTCAGAAGTGTCTCCTTTGTCATGTTCTTTATCTTCAGATTTAGAGTTGTGGAGTTGTTCCTGTTTGCGTATAGGCTGTACGGCATCCATTCGGTGAATATCCTGTATGGTGATGGTTTCGTGAGTTCTGCACTTGCATCCTTCTTCCCAAAAAGATTGAAGATACCCATTTAATCGCCTTGCTGCGCATAAGAGCGGCAGATTTAGTTCATCTTATATGCTTATATATTCTTCTTTCAAATATCTAATAAAAGAGGTTTAAGCCCTTGAAAAGATTGACGCAACGCGTTGATAAATTTTTGAGAGGCAGTTTATGCCATTAAAGCATAACATGACCAAACATGACGTTCTCGCGACAAAGATACGCAAGCTATCCCTAAAGGGAGGCGTAGCAGAGCTGGGTGACGAAGACAAAAAACTTTTTATTACAGCGGTTATGGTTGCTTCCTTCTCATCCGGGTTGTCATGGCAAACGCACAATGCTTTGATGGGTGAGATTTCCAAGCTGAATTCTCCAGAGGTAAAGGAGGAGTACAGGAACTCGTTATTATCAAAATGGAAGAATATATCTGCTGCCGATATAAGTGAGGTTATTAGCAAGGGAGTATCTGATGCTGCATTCGCAACGTGGATGTACTTTAATGTGGACAAACGTGAGCATGGCCTATATAAAGCCACGTGGGAGGGGCTGCAGAGGGAGTTCCTTGATGCATGCGACGACATGGAGATCGTAAAAGAGTCTAAATGAATGCGGAGCATTATATCTTTTTGTGAATATAAATAGCAGAATATGCATTTGCAGTTCGTAAAAATGTGAAATGCTTTTTAAGCATTAGCATAGATTGTTTTACTACATTGGGGAGGGCATGGCGGCTGGGTTCGTGATAAAGAGGAACGGTCAGAGAGTAGAGTTCGACAGGCAGAAGATCGTAAGCGCAATAAGCAGAGCATATTCTAGTGTTTATACAGACAAGCCTGCGGATGAGAGCATAGGTAATGCTGAGAAGGTCGCCAAAAGTGTAATGGATGTAATAAATGCGGCCGATAAGCAAGAATGGAACGTAGAGGAGATACAGGATACGGTTGAGAAGTGTCTTATGGAGGCAGATCCTGCAGTAGCCAAATGTTATATACTCTACAGGCATAAGAGAGCCGAGGTGCGTGCATTCAAAGCTTCTTTGGGGATAAATGATGATGATCTTAAACTTCCGATAAATAGCCTGATGGTATTAGCTGCAAGGTATTTGATCAAAGACGAGAACCTAAAAATAAAAGAGACTCCACGTCAGCTATTTGAGAGGGTAGCAGGTGCGGTAGCAGGGGCAGAAGCCAGATACGGCAAGAGGATAGAGACGATCAATAGC
>JAKASM010000022.1 GCA_021819045.1 Microcaldota archaeon
TCTATCACTTGAATAGGCTTCTGCGATGTTGCTGCGCTGTCAAGGTATACGAGCCTCTTCCCATTCATGCTCGTTCCGAGTATAGGGAAGTCCTTCTTTATCGATTCTACATCAATTCCGCGTTTTGTAATGCTTGCCTTGGACGCCATTTTGTTCACTTCTAATTTTTGCCTTCACTACCTATATAGCTGTTATACCCTTCCTTCTCAAGCTTTTCAGAAAGTTCGCTGCCCCCATTCGCTACGATCTTGCCATCAACCATAACATGCACAAAATCTGGCTTCACATACTCAAGTATCCTGGTGTGGTGCGTTATTATCAGCATTCCTGGCTTGGCGCTTTCGGCTATCTCGTTTATTTTTTCAGCGACTACCTTTATCGCATCTATGTCGAGCCCAGAGTCAGGCTCATCAAGTATTGCTATTCCTGGCTTCAGCAAGGATAGCTGAAGCATCTCGGCCTTCTTCTTCTCCCCCCCTGAAAATCCCTGGTTGAGCGACCTTCCTATAAATTCATTGCCTAGTTTAAGCTGCGATATCTCGTTCCTTACATCCTTCATGAAATCTTTCATTACTACTGCTTTGCCATCGACTGACTCCTTTGCAGTGCGCAGAAAACTGATGAATCCGACTCCTTCTATCTCTAAGGGGTCCTGGAACTGCAGGAAAATGCCCAGCCTGGCCCGCTTGTCAGTTGAAAGCCCTATTATGCTCTTTCCGTCTACTAATATATCTCCCCCTGTCACCACGAGCTTCGGGTGCCCCATTATGGCCTTTGCTAATGTGCTCTTGCCAGAACCATTCGGGCCCATTATTACGTGCTTCTCCCCGCTTCCGACGACTAGGTCTATGCCTTTTAATATGCTTTTATCCGCTGCACTTACATGAAGATCTTTTATTTCCAGCTTCATACCATCACTTGACTATCAGCCTGCATTTAAAATTAACATTGTCCTGACATATGCTACACATGTGCCTCTGAGCCTTATTGTCATTTCTGCTTACAACTCCCTCTACCATCTTTTTGAGTTTGCTTCTTCTTATTACTATACCTGTGCTCTCCCTCTCAACCTTGTTAGGGTTAAGATACTTGCTAACTGCCGCCTGCGTAACTCCGAGTAGCGAAGCTATCTCCTCCTGCGTTTTTCCATAATTTGTGGCAAGAATCTTAGCAGAGCTTTCCCTCAGCTTTGGTAATATAATCTTGTACACCTTTTCGTAATTAGAAAGCATGCGTATCCCTCTCAATCATTCTTAATCACTATGCTGTTGCCAGAGGCGTCCCAGACGCCTACTGATTGCATCTCTGGCAGATTCCCGTAGCTGCCGTCATTTATCTTTTTTGATACCATCGACATTGCGAGCTCTTTTGCTATAGGGTTGCGTATTTTCGATATGACCCGCGTAAGAAAAGCCGCTGTTATCAGTTCCTTTGCGCTCTTCGCTTTGATGCCTCTTGACATCATGTAAAACAATTTATCTTCTTCTAAAGGACCTGCAGAAGCGGCATGCGTGGCCTTTACATCGCTCTCGTCTATCGACATGTCAGGCAATGCTGTTATCTTAGAATCCTTGCTGAGCAACAGTCCTTCCTGGTGTATGTTTGAAAAGGCAGACTTAGCCCCGTGATATATTTTTGCATAACCTTTGAGAAAGCATGTTGCAGAATCATCCATAACGGCAGTCGAATTAAGCACCGCCCTGGTATTTTTCCCTATGTTGCTTATCCTAGACATCAGGTCGAACTTCTGCTCACCTGCACCTAAAGCTATCTCATTTGCCTCGATTGAGCTTCCATCAGTATCTGCATCAAATACGTTTCGCACTCTTACATGGGATCCGCCTATATAGGTCCCATTAGAAAACAACTTAGCATTCTCACCCACACTGCCATTGAAATATGATGCAGATATGGTTGATTTCCCCTCATTATGGAGTGCATTTATCTCCACGTTCGAGCCGTCACCTGCTTCTACGCTATGAATTACTCCAGCAAATGATATGTTATCTCCTGCGCTGCTATACCATTCTAATAAAGATAAATCCGCGCGCTTTCCAACAATAATCTTAACTTTTGCGGCAAGTCCCTTTGATGAATTCACAAACAGTATGTTAAGAGATTTTTTGGCATTGTCAGGGACTCTGATTTCTACTACATGCCTGTGCTTCTCTTCCACTATTGACTCAAACATATCATCCGCTGCGTTATGAGTGTCATCGCCGGTCCTTTTAGCTATAGTTATTGCTGTATTGTGTGTGATGACTTCAGTACTTCCTATAATAGCATCGAAGCTTATCGCTACACCCGCGAGGCCATCTCTCACGAACCTGTCTAGGTCCATGTCCTCCTCCCTTTCTAGGCTACCTTCTATGGCTTCTTCAGGAAGTGCGACATAGTGCTTCTTGAATAGCTCGTTTGTCTCCTGCGGGATGAGGCTGCGTTTCCCAAGCATTAAATCATCAATTATCCGACAGAGTTCGATGTATCCAGCTTTATCAGTCTTTTCAACTCAATGGAATATTCCATCGGCAAAACTCTAGCAAGGGGCTCTATGAAACCAAGTACTATAGTAGCAAGTGCATCGTCTTCACTCATGCCTCTCGACATCATGTAAAACAACTGGTCTTCGCCTATCTTTCCAGTAGTGGCTTCGTGTGTTATAGTCGCTGTGCTGTTGTATATCTCATTGTAAGGGAACGTGTTCGTCTTTGCTGTGTCGTCAAGCAGGAGTGCATCGCATCTTACAGTTGACTTGACGTTGTCTGCGTTCTTGGCTATGTGCAATAATCCCCTATACGTTGTCACCCCGCTCCCTTTCGATACGCTCTTTGATACGATTTTCGACGTGGTATCTGGAGCAAGATGATATATCTTGCCGCCAGAATCCTGCACTTGATTGTTTCCAGCGACTGCTATAGAAACGATCTCGCCGCGTGCTCCCTTCCCCTTAAGGAATACGCTGGGATATTTCATGTTTATTCCGCTACCAACGTTTCCATCGATCCATTCTACACTGGCATTTTCGTAGGCAAAAGCACGCTGAGTAACAAGATTGTAAACGTTTTTCGACCAATTCTGAATCGTTACATACCTCACATGGGAGTTTTTGTGTGCGACTATCTCTACAACAGCAGCGTGAAGCGATGAGCTCATATATATTGGGGCCGTGCAGCCCTCTATATATGTTATGTCCGTGTTCGCCATATCGCTACCTTCGTCTGCTATTATGAGCGTTCTCTCAAACTGGCCTGCCTTTTCCGCATTTATCCTGAAGTAGGCCTGAAGAGGCGCTGCAACTTTAACGCCTTTAGGTACGTAAATGAATGAGCCGCCGCTCCAAACCGCAGTATTGAGTGCAGCAAACTTGTTATCGCTGGCTGGGATTACGGTACCGAAATACTTCTTAACCAGTTCAGGATAGTCTTTAACTGCCTGGTCCATGCTAGTAAATATAACTCCTTGTGCCTCAAGCTCCTTTTTTATATTGGAATACACAACCTCCGAATCGTACTGCGCTTCGGCTCCAGCAAAGAACTTCTTTTCTGCCTCTGGTATGCCTAATTTATCAAACGTCCTCTTTATGTCTTCAGGCACTGCATCCCAGCTATTTCCTTTGCTCTTGTCGCTGGGCCTCAAGTAGTAATATATATCATTGAAGTCTATCTTGCTGAGGTCAGCACCCCACGTTGGTATGGGCTTACTGTAGAATATCTTAAGCGCGTCAAGCCTCTTCTGCAGCATCCAGTCCGGTTCGCCTTTTATTTTAGATATCTCACGCACTATTTCTTCGGACAGGCCCTTTTTCGTTTTAAATTTGTACTCGAATTTGTCATTAAAACCATACTTCTCGAGATATTCATCCTTCTGCAGGACCTCTTCGCCGCTTACAGTTTCCTCTACCCTTTCAACCATCCTTACCACGTGCTTTATTGCAGCATTATAACTCACTTATAATAACTACTTATACTCTCGCATCTGCGTTTTTAAACCTTCTGCTGCAAATGGGCGCAGAACCTACATCATGTGCTTGTCGCAACAGTAAACATAATTAAGCTTTAATCAACATTGTGTTAGGGTGATTAAATGGCTAAAGCAGCTTTTACTAACGAATTTACATACAGAAATATGCTTGAGGCTGGCGAAGAAGACAGATTTGACGAGCTCTTTGACGCCGCTGCAGAGAAAATTAAGGCGTCTTTCGGCAAAAAGTACCCTATGTACATAGGCGGCAAGGAGACATATGCTGATAAGGAACTGATAGAAAAATCCCCAATAAGCAGCGATATGGTTATAGGATATTTTCAGAAGGGTACTAGGGAACACTCCAAAGAAGCCGTGGAAAGCGCCAGAGAAGCGTTCAAAGAATGGAAAGAGGTTGACTACAAGAAAAGAGCAGACATCTTCTTGAAGGCGGCCGACATAATAGCCAAGGACAAGTTCAATCTTGGCGCTATACTTAGTTTTGAGAATGGCAAGTCAAGATACGAGTCTATAGGAGAAGTGGATGAGGCGATCGACTTTCTGAGATATTACTCCAATGAGCTTATCGCCAACAAGGGTTATGTGAGGAAGACGAAGCTGCAGGGCAGCAAAAGCTCAGTTAAGGCTGGGTTTCAGGGCGCACCATCTGCAGAGGAAAAAGTAACGATATCTATGAAGCCATATGGGGTGTTCGGTGTTATAGCCCCTTTCAATTTCCCAGTGTCTATATCAGTGGGGATGAGCGCAGGTGCACTCATAACCGGCAATACGGTGGTTTTCAAGCCGTCTTCAACTGACAACATGTCGATGCTTACTGGCCTAAGAATCTACGAAATATTCAGGGAAGCCGGAGTCCCGGATGGTGTGTTCAACTACGTGACAGGGCCAGGATCGGAAGTTGGCGATGAGCTAGTATCTAACAAGCATGTTGCTGGAATAGTATTTACCGGTTCGAAGAGCACTGGCTTGAACATGGTGGCAAAGGTGTTCGGTTCTGGAATGCAGAAGGTGTTTATCGTAGAGATGGGTGGGAAGAACCCTGCAATAATATCAAAATATGCCGATATATCTTCGGCGGTGAATGGTGTTGCGAGCGCGGCATTCGGATTTGCAGGGCAGAAATGCAGTGCGCTTTCAAGGGTCTACGTGCACGAGTCTATCAAAGAGGTATTTGTCTCGTCTTTGATAGACAAGCTCAGATCCCTCAAGATTGGAAATCCGATGAACAAGGACAATTACATAGGCCCTCTCATAAGCGAATCAGCATATAAGAGGTACAACGAGTCTGTAGAAAAAGCGAAGGGTTCAGGGGTCATACTCTATGGTGGAAAGACGGTTAATACGGGACTGAACGGCTATTATGTCGAACCCACACTAGTTGAGCTTAGGCACGAACATGACCTTGTACATACAGAACTGTTTCTCCCGTTCCTGACGATCACTACCTACAAGGACTTCACAGAGGCACTGAAGTATGCAAATGACGTTGAATACGGGCTCACAGCAGGCCTGTACAGCAAAAACAGGAAAGAGATAAAGGAGTTCTCTAAAGCAATAGAGGCTGGTGTGGTGTACATAAACAGAGAAGTGAGCGCCACAACTGGGGCTATAGTCGGGTTACATACATTCGTTGGGTGGAAGGGCAGCGGGTTAACCGGCAAGGGCACAGGCAGCAAGTCCTATCTTCAGCAGTTCATGAGAGAGCAGAGCATGTCGATCACGTCAGGAAAGTAGCAATGCTTAATGGTGAGGCGTTGTTCTCCTATCTCATGTACCGGTTTCAAAAGTACCATAAGGGTAAGATCAGCATAGATGGAAGGCAGTTTAGCGCCATATACGCCGACTCGCTTCCAAAGCAGATCGTCGGCCTTATGTACAGGGATGGCATAGGAAATGACGAGTGCATGCTGTTCGTTTTTAGCCGCGAGGGTTCTCATCCGATATGGATGCACAACATGCGGTTCCCAATAGACGTTATATGGCTAGATTCTACTGGTAGTGTGATTCATATAGAAGAAGGGCTCCAACCCTGCAGATCACTGTTAGGATGCAAGCAGTATGGAGGCGAGTCGCACTCCAAATACGTTATTGAATTCATGAAAGGAACAGTTGCAAAGAATGGGATAAACATGAAGTCCAGAATGAATCTGGACAATGGAAAATAATGGAGAAGGTAAATTTATCTCCTTCCCCTCCTGTTCATCTTGGCTCTCGCCACATATCCCTTCTTGTCTATGAAGTACAGGTAGCCTTCCTCTCTCCTTATCTTCTCGCTGCCGACTTTGGCCTTCCTTCCCCTCCTATTCGTCTTCATAGGCGATCTCCAAACAAAGCCGTCCTTTCCGAGATAGTAAAGATATCCATCTTCCTTATCAACGGCTTCTCTTCCAATTCTCTCAGCCATTTTTTTCACCAATAACTATCCTCTAGATAAGTTTAAATATTTATCGTCGTAATGCCGTCAGAGACGCTGACGT